>CALDJV010000225.1 GCA_937899305.1 uncultured Cytophagaceae bacterium | reverse complement strand
GTGTAGCCGAAGGAACTAACAATAGAACTTAATCATCGCCTCGCGCAGCCATTTAACCATAGAGCAATGAGCCGAAGGCGGAACAATTAATTGAAAAATGAAAAACGCAGAATGAAAAGTGGACGCCTCGCGCAACAATAGAACAATGCAACAATGAGCCGAAGGCGGAACAATAAAAGGTAATCAGCCGAAGGCGAAACCATAGAACAACATAACAATTTTAAAAAAAATAATATGAGTACTTATCAGAAGTTTACGGAGAGAATGCAGAAAATTGCAGACATTCAACATGCTTCGGCTTTGTTGCAGTGGGATCAGGAGGTATACATGCCTCCGAAAAGTGCCGGGCGACGAGCCCAACAATTGGCTACCTTGGCTGGAATGGCCCACGAAATGTTTACCGATGACGAAACTGGAAAGCTGTTGGAAGAATTGGCTGCAACTGAGTTGCCCGAGGTAGCCCAAGCCAATGTGTTGAATACCAAAGATGAGTACGAAAAAAATAAGAAAGTGCCCACTGAGTTTGTACAAAAAACCAGTGCAGCGGTTTCCAAAGCATTTCAATCGTGGGACAAGGCCAAGAAAGCCAAAGATTTTTCCATTTTTGCCCCAGATTTAGAGGCACTCCTGGCGCTCAAAATCCAGGAATGTGAATACCTGGGTTATGAGGAACATCCTTACAATGCCCAGCTCGATATCTACGAAAAAAACATGACAGTAGCCAAACTAGAGGTGTTGTTTGGACAAGTAAAAGAGCGGTTGTTTCCATTTATTGAAAAAATATACCAAGCCTCTCAGGTAAGCGATGCGCTTATGTTTCAGCATTACGACCGTGACCAACAATGGGCTTATGGGGTAGAGATATTGCAACAAATGGGCTATGATTTGGAGGCGGGAAGGCAAGATGTATCTAGTCATCCATTTACAACCAACTTTAGCGCAACCGATGTAAGGGTGACTACCCGCATTAATGAGCAAGACTTAAGCGAAATGTTATGGAGTACGATTCACGAAGGGGGGCATGCTTTGTATGAGCAAGGTCTCAAAGATGAAGATTACGGATTGCCCACGGGAAGCTATCTTACGCTGGGAATTCATGAGTCACAGTCGAGGCTATGGGAAAATAACGTATGTCGTTCTTTGAACTTTTGGCAGGGTAATTTTGACCGTTTACAAGCGGTTTTTCCGACTCAGTTGCGAGAACACACTGCTCAGGATTTCTTCAAGGCGATGAACAAAGTGCAGCCATCGCCCATTCGTACCAATGCCGACGAACTTACCTATCATTTTCATGTACTCATTCGCTACGAAATTGAGAAAGCACTCTTCGAGGGTACACTTCAGGTAAAAGACCTTAAGGAAAAATGGAATGAAATGTATAAGAAGTATTTGAACTGGGAGGTAAAAGACGATGCCGAGGGAGTGTTACAAGACATTCACTGGAGTCACGGAAGCTTTGGGTACTTTCCTACTTATTCAATTGGAAGCTTTTATGCTGCTCAGTTTTATCACCAGGCAGTACAAGATGTACCTGGTTTAGAGGCCGATATCCAAGCCAAGGATTCCTCAAAATTGCTACATTGGTTACGAGAAAACATCCACCAATACGGTAAACTATACCCAGCTGATGAGCTGTGCAAACGGATTACTGGTGAGGTGCTCAACTTTGACTATTTTATGCAGTATGCCGAACAAAAATATGCTTCGATTTATCAATTATAGAGGTGGAGTGAGGTCTGAAAGATTCTAAAAACCTTTCAGACCTTTTGGCTCTAATCCGAGGCCTTGTTTTGTAAAATGTCCCGGTGTACTTGTCCTGGCAATACTCGATGCACTGGAATGTTGATGGCGTATTTGTTACATAAATCTTTGATGGTGATATCTATTTCCTCCTCAGAATAACGCGAAGAAAAGTGCCCTAAAATCAACTGCTCAATGTTGATTTGGCTGACCATTTCCATTACCTCTTCCAGCTTACTATGAGGATGCCGCTTGTCGTCTTCGTTGGCAATTGCACCAATAAAAGTAGACTCGTGGATCAGTATTTTAGAATGATTAAAACGTTCATAATCTTCTACTGGAGTGTCGCCCGAATAGCTAATGACATTGGTGCGAATTTCGTCAGTAGTGGCATCATCTCCCTTTTCTTCTCTCAATTTTTTGATTTCCAATCCACTCAATTTAGTCAGTTCCGGCTTTAGTTTTCGCTTTGTGTGAAATACCTTGTAACTCAGGCTTTTGGTAATGCCTTCAGCTGCTTTGACGTGGCCGTTGGGTACAGGTTCTACCACAAAATCATCTTTGATGACAATGCGTGAAGCCTCAGTAACAGGGTGCCATTGAGTACCCGAAATGTGAGGGTCGAAAAGTGCACAGAAGTTGGCTAAGGCTGGAAAGGTTCCGCAGTCTTTGGGATAGTGAATGTTCAATTCAGGACGTCCGTTGAGTTGATTGAACTGCAATAAACCAGTGAGGTGATCTCGGTCAGCGTGAGAAATGAATATATGTTTGGCCTTTCTGGATTTTTGCATAAGATGCGCAGTGATGCCTTCCCCGGCATCGAATAAAATTCCCAGTTCTTCGACGAAATACCAAGTAGCAAACAAGGCCGTGGAATATCCAGTAATAGTCAGGTTCATAGTAGTGTATATTGTTTTGAAAATTGCAAAGTTACAATCTTACAAAAACTGCTTTCTAAAAACAATGAGAAGTAAAAAATTAGAACACTAGCAAGTCTTTTGATCAAGTAGATAAGCTGTTAGGGTAAAAAAATGAGCGTGCTTTAGGGGTATTGAGATTTTCCTCTGTCTTCTCTCCAAACAACAAATTATTTAACAATATCAATGCTAAGTAACGCTTTCAAAATAAGTGTCCAGTTTAGTCATATGCATGGATTGTTGGGCGAGGTATTTTTTGCGCCCATAGCAGGGCTATGGGCAATAAAAATAA
>CALDJV010000224.1 GCA_937899305.1 uncultured Cytophagaceae bacterium | reverse complement strand
TCAAATAACACCAATTTTTGGGATTCGATACGCAATGGTAATCTAGATACAATCAAGGCTTACTTGGAAGAACAGCCTCAAGCCATCAACCAAAAAAATGAGCGAGGCTTTACCCCCTTAATTTTGGCGGCTTACTACAATCAAGTAGCTGTTTTTGATTACCTCATTGCCCAAGGAGCCGATATTCATACTCCTGATGCTATTGGAAATACGGCTTTGATGGGAGCCTGTTTCAAAGGGTATCTTGATATTATCGAGAAATTAGTCAAACTGGGCGCTGATGTCAATGTACGCAATAACCAAGGAGCCACCGCCTTGATCTATGCCAGTACTTTCAATAAGCCCGAAATTGCCAAACTATTATTGGCTCATGGGGCCGATGTGACCATCAAAGATGGGGAAGGCCGGACAGCCCAAGACCATGCAAAGGCTCAAGGTTTGGCGTGGGCCGAAACCTTGTTTGTTTCTTGATGCTTTTTTATGTAGATGGGGAGCTTGGCAAGACCTAAATCTCAAGTAAACAAAATTTAAATTTGGCTTTTATCACAAATTCAAAGCTGTTCTTTAAAAAGAGAACAGCTTTTTTTGTATCTTACTTTTGTTGCAATGTGTAGCAATTTGTACTCATTACCAAATCGTATCACTTATGGCCGATAATGGATATTCTGGAACTCCTTTGGCAAAAAAATTAGGAATAAAGGCAGGACTCCAAATGTATGGTTATCAATTACCCGATGCCTATTTTACTTGGTTCGAGACCTTACCTGATGATTTGAACTTGGTTGATGAGAAAGGCCTGGACGACATTGCAAATACTTCATTAGATTGGGCTCATTTGTTTTTTGTAGAACGGCAAGTCTTTGAAGAAGTTTTTGCAACGGTAAAAACCAAGATCAAAAAAAATGGATCAATTTGGATCTCTTGGCCCAAGAAAGCCGCCAAGGTACCAACTGATGTAGATCAATTTGTAGTAAGAACTACTGGACTCCAGATTGGATTGGTAGACGTAAAAGTGGCTTCAGTAAGTGAGGTTTGGTCTGGAATGAAATTTATGTATCGGATCAAAGACCGGTAAGTAGATAAGGAATAGGGAAGTGCTTGTCTAAAACCCTTGATTTTAGACAAGCACTTGAGACTACAATTTCGTATGTGAACCATCACAAAATGGTTGCCCTGCGGTCTTTTTACATCCACAAAAATAAACAGTTTTGGCTTCGTCAAAGGTTTGCATCACCGGAGTAAAATCTGAGCCTTTATGAGCGCCATCACAATAGGGTTGCTTGCTACTGAGACCACAGCTACACCAGAAATATTTTTTGTCGGCCTCTACTTCTACTGCATATGGGGCATTTTGAGCACTTTTGGGTTGATCCATTGGTTTATCGTTTTACAGTTTGTGTTGTTTCGAATTCATAAACCAAGTAGCATCCAAAATAGTTGTAGATACACTGAATTTAGAATTAGATAAATTCTAAATAAGTACAGGCAAATATATTTTGAAGGTAGTTTTTTCCAAAACAATGTTGCAAACCAATGAATAATGCTTTTATTTTGAAGATTACCCATAGTCACCAATAGCAAAAGAACTTTAATAGCATCGTTGAAATTCAGAGCGAATGAAGTCAATATTCCGTTTTTTAATCATTTTTTCCTTTACCCTGGCATTAATTTATGTCCTTAATAATAAATTTGAAAATGCCCCCCAGCCAATTAATCAAATGCCTCCCTTGGGGTCTTTTTTCAACCCTTTTGAAGGATTCTGGAAAAACGCCGAGCCTAAAACCCAACGTGAAAAAATCGAGCTCCAGGTAGAAGCCCTCCAAGACAAAGTAGAAGTGGTGCTGGACGACCGCTTGGTGCCTCATATATTTGCTCAGAATAACCACGACCTGTATTTGGCTCAAGGATATGTGACCGCCAAATACCGTCTTTGGCAGATGGAGTTTCAAACCTATGCTGCGGGAGGAAGACTCTCCGAAATCTTGGGAAAAGGGTATGTAAAGTATGATTTGTACCAGCGTAGGATTGGCATGTTGCATGGGGCCGAAAAGGCAGTGAAAGCCATGCTGGCCAATGAGACTACCCGTGAAATAGTAGAAGCTTATTGTAAAGGAGTGAACGCATACATCAACCAACTAAAGCCTGAAGATTACCCGCTCGAATATAAGTTACTTCACTATAAACCAGAGGCCTGGACTCCGCTCAAGTGTGCGCTATTGTTGAAGTATATGGCTTATACCCTTTCTACTAGCAACGATGACATAGAAATGACTGCTATTCTGCAAAAATATGGCAAAACAGTAGTAGATGAGCTTTTTCCAAACTATCCCCAACGGCATGACCCCATCATCCCGGCGGGCACCAAATGGAATTTCAAGGATTTGAAGGTGCCCAAAGTACCTAAAAAAATTGTGAGCGAAGAATTGCATAAATTCTTGCTAGAAAAACGCCAAACTGAAAAAAAACAACCTGGTATTGGGAGCAATAACTGGGCAATCAGTGGGGAGAAATCGGCCTCTGGTTATCCCATTTTGGCGAACGATCCCCACCTCAATCTAAGTTTGCCTTCTATTTGGTTTGAGTTACAACTGGTAAGCCCCAATGTAAACGTATATGGAGTGAGCCTTCCTGGGTCGCCTTGTGTCACGATTGGTTTCAACGAAAGAGTAAGTTGGGGAGTAACCAATGCCAAAGTAGATGTGATCGATTATTATGAGATCAAATTCAAAGATAGTACCCTCCAGGAATATTATTACGACGACAAATGGAAGCCTACTACATTAAGAGTAGATACCATCAAGGTAAAAAATGGAGCACCAGTGTATGATTCTATTTATTTTACCCACCATGGTCCAGTGGTACTCAAACCAGGAGAGCCAGATTTTTATAACACCAAACGCTTTACCAAGCCAGGGTTGGCCATGCGTTGGTTGGCGCACGAAGCTTCCAACGAATTATTGACGTTTTATAAGCTCAATCGGGCCCGAAATTATCGCGATTATCGACGCGCTTTGAAAGGATATGTTTGCCCTGCTCAAAACTTTATATTTGCCGATAACAACAAAGACATTGCAATTACACCCAATGGAAAAATTCCTTTGAGATGGAAAGAACAAGGTAAGTTTATTTTAGATGGGGCGAATCCGGCGCATGATTGGCAAGGGTGGATTCCCAATAAATACAATCCCACCACCAAAAACCCCTCTCGTGGGTTTGTGAGTTCAGCCAATCAGTTTTCGGCCGACACGTTGTATCCTTACTACCTCAACTGGAGCTTTGCTACCTACGAGCGAGGCCTGCGCATCAATGAACGCTTGGCTCAAATGCAAAAAGCTACCCCCGATAGTTTACGTGCTTTACAAAACGATAACCTAAACCTAAGAGCGCGAGATTTACTACCTGCTATGTTGAAATACATCAAAGATGAACAACATACTGGGAACTATAAAAAAGCCTTGGATTTGATTAAAAAGTGGAAATACAATGAGGAAATCCAGGAGACTGGCCCTACCATTTTTGACTTTTGGTGGAGGTCACTCACTACAGCTATTTGGGAGGATGATTTCCCTCGTGACAGTATGATGATTTACCCCAGAGCGGATAAAACCGGAGATTTGATTTTGTTGAACGATTCCATTCCTTCTCGTTGGTTTGACGATGTGCGCACTCTGGATAAAAAAGAAACCTTACCAGAGCTGATCAATGCCAGTTTTAAAGTTGCGATTGATCGCTTGATTAAAAGGCAAGGGACTGACCCTAAAAAGTGGGTTTGGGGAGTATACAAAACGACCGATATTTTGCATTTGACTCGCCGCAAACTTACTCCTTTTGGGGTATTGAATTTGTCTACAAATGGCAATCAACGAATTGTAAATGCTACTGGACGTAGGGCGGGCCCTTCCTGGCGAATGGTAGTAGCATTGGGCAAACAACCCAAAGGCTATGGGATTTATCCTGGAGGACAGTCTGGAAATCCAGGCAGCTTTTTTTACGATAATTTTATCAAAGATTGGCAACAAGGAAAATTAGCGAAATTGTTGTACTTGCAAAGCCCCAAGGACAAGAATAAACGACTAAAAACCCGTATGACCCTCATAAAATGATGGTGGAACCCTCGGTTATTTGAGAGTTTTATAAAAAAGACGTATTTTTAATACCAATTACGAGATGACACCCTGAATAATGGGACAGAAACGCTTTCACCCATTACAGCTATGTTATTTACTTCTTCTATACAAAATAGAATGAGTACGACGTTCATTTAGGGAAGTATCAAGGCAAACTTTCAGAATATTAAACAACGATTTTGTCGAGAAATGGTACACTGGCTTGGGTAAAGAACTCCTAGGGTGCTGAAGATAATCTCCATCAACCTACAATGTATCTCGATGGTATCTCGATGAAAAACTTATTTCTAAACTGAATACGTCATTGGCGCTTTCCTAAAGCCTGCATTCACAAAGCAAAAATTTAAGCAAATGAAAAATTATCTCGGTTATTTATTGTGTGTCTTTATACTGATCGGGTTTTCGTTTTCTTTGGCAGTTCAAAAGCCTGGATATGTCAAGGTAGAAGGGTTTGTAGTAGGAAAAGATAACAAGGGTATTGAGGCAGCAACCATAAGAGACGATGGAGGCATAGACATTTGTAAGACAAACGCGGATGGTTATTTTACTTTTGAATACCCTAAAGCGGTGATTAAAATCAGGGGATTTCGATTGACCAAACAAGGCATTCCTAGTTATAAATTCCAGTATTCGGGTAAAAAATTGAGGATTAGACTTACTGACAATGGGTGGGAAGAAATAGTCAATACCCGAAGGGTACTCGCCAACGAACCTGCCAAGGTAGATACCAATAAAAAAACAGATCCTGATACTTCTGGAAAAATACTGACCGAACCCGTAAATAAGGTGACAGAGGGCAACTTAAAAAAGAACGAAGCTAAAGAAATAAAAATAAGAAAACTATCGGATGAGATAGAAAAATTGAACAATGATTTAGAGGAGAAAACCAAGCAATTGACTGACCTTAAGTCTTTGAATGTAAAGAAGATAGATAGCCTACAAAACTATGTGCGTTATTTGGAGAAAATACTTGAGAACAATAAGGTGGAGTATGATAGGGTAACATCGTTATCGGGTAAAAAAACGGTGTTGGAGAAAGATTTGGAGATAAAAATCTTGAAAATACGAAATAACTTGGCCGAGAAAGAAAAAGCCTTGGCCAATGCCGAAAAGAAACTGGCCCAAGAAACGGCCTTGCGAGAGCAGGAAAAAAGCCGTCGAAACATCATGATATTTAGTGTGATTGCGTTGGCGCTTATGATTGTGGCTGGGGTGATGTATCGTAGTAGTCAGCGCCAGAAAAAGGCCAATGTGATGCTGAGTCAGAAAAACGATGAAATCAGCAAACAACGTGATATCATTACCATAGAAAAACAAAAATCGGAAGGGTTGCTGCTCAATATTTTGCCCAAGCAAGTAGCCGAAGAATACAAAGCCAAAGGAAAGGTAGATACCCGTAATTATGAAAGGGTATCCATTATGTTTACTGATTTCAAAGGGTTTACCAAGATATCCGAAAAAATGTCGCCCGAACAAGTGGTAGAAGAACTCAATTTGTGTTTTTCTACTTTCGATGAGATTACCGATAAATATCATATTCAGAAAATCAAAACCATTGGTGATGCTTATATGTGTGCAGGTGGCATACCCGAGCCCAATACAACCAACCCAGTAGATGTGGTATTGGCTGGTTTGGAAATTCAATATTTTATGAAGGTGCGCCGAGAAGAAAAACTAAAGCAAGGCGAAGATTACTGGCAGTGTCGCCTGGGAGTGAATACTGGAGATGCACTTTCGGCAGTAATTGGTAAAAGTAAGTTTACTTACGACATATGGAGCGATACCGTAAACACGGCCAATCGTATGGAAAATAGTGGAGAAGTAGGCAAAGTAAATGTAGGACAGAATACCTACGAGCTCATCAAAGATTTTTTTGAGTGTGAATATCGAGGTAAGGTAGCTGCCAAAGGCAAAGGGGAGATCGATATGTATTTTGTACATCGGCTCAAGGCAGAGTTTAGTGCCGATGATACTGGAGTCATTCCCAACGATACTTACCAAAAGTTGCGCGAAGAGAAGTTTTTGAAAGCGTCGTCATCTATCCCTGAAACGCGTTAAGTAACTCTTTCAAAATAAGTGTCGAGGTTTTAGTGAAATTACTCAAAGCTAAACCTCAGAGTTCCTTACAGGACAAGTTTTGCGCTCGTAGCAGGGCTACGGGCAATAAAAGGAACGAAGTGTAGCGAAGAGGGATAAAACTAAATCGGACAGTTATTGCGAACGCGTTACTAAAGAAGTATTGTAAGGTAATGTAATGGTTAAATTGTTTGGCTTATCACTGTATTTGCTTTTCCAAATGAGCCTACAGTGCATTGCAAAGCAATCTAACTATACCGACATCAAACCACCCAAAGAAGGACTTATACTGCAGTATATTCTGATACCAACATAGAAAACACAATGAGGGCATAATACCCATCTTCTTTTTTCACGTGATCTCTTAAAATGCCTTCCTTTTTAAAGCCCTCAGTTTCATACAAATGAATAGCCCGTTGGTTGCCCTCAAAAGCATCCAGCCATAGTTTGTGGTATTGTAATGTTTCAAAGCAATATTTTTTGATCAATTGGATGGTTTCATGACCAAAGCCGTGGCCTTTTTTATTGATGACCATTCGTTTGCATTCCAGTACCTTGTTGGGGTTTTCCAGACCTACCAAAATAACAAATCCTAGCAGTTCATTATTGGTCTTGTCCCAAATAGAGGCGTGCATTTCGTTGCTACTACCGATTATTTGTCCGTGCCTTTGGTAAGAATAAGGGGTCACATAAGGCTTGTTATCCTGATGCGTTTCCATACTCATAATTTTGTAAACATCGTTTTTTTGAGTCGGCAAAAGCTTAAGGCGATCTGACTCTATAAGGGCGTTGTCGGAGGTGGTGATATTAGAAGTCATTGCTTGAATAATTATGGGTTATGAACCATGAATCAGTCGTGGATGATGAACTGATACTTGGTTGGTGAAATTAAAATACCCGAATATGTTTTCGATAGATTAAAAAACAATTGCAAAGTAGCATGTAATATTAGTAAATTTTTACTTTGGGTACCCTTCATCCATTAAAAATTATGCCTGTTTATTGTTCTATTGCTTATTACATTGTTCCGCTTCGCTTATTGTTACATTGTTAAATGGTTAACGCTTCGCTTATGGCTATATGGTCAAGTGGTTGCGTGAAGCGATGGATCATTTATTTCTATTGTTAGTTCCTTCGGCTTCGCTCAGGACTAAAGGTTTTGCAGATATGATGATATTGTTTCGCTTTGCGCTACTGTGGACTATCGACCGTGGACTGTGGACTAAAGAAACTATGGACCGTTGACCATGGACTAAAGAAAAAACTACCAACTACTGACTCCGAACTATTAACTAAAAAAAACTACTTACCAAGTGGATGATCCTTCAAAAACGCTTGATAAGCTTCTTGTAGCTGGAGGTTGATTTTGTATAAAATGCTCAAATTAGCTTCCAAGGCACTCAAGTTGTTAGTCAATTGTCGTTGGTTGTAGAAATTCACTGATTTTATAATTTGCGACAAGGCTTGGGTATGTTCACGATGCAATGGTTGAAACTCATCGTAAATCTGACTGGTATTGTACAGCACGTTGGTTTCCCAGCATTTGAGCGATTGTTGATAACGTGCAGTGTTCCAGGCAGTATACTTGAGAGTAAGGGGGGTAAAATTGATTTCAGAAAGACTGAAGGTAGAGTCTTGTAAATGCTGACGAATTTTGTCCAGCAGGGTCTTGTTGTGAGGTTGTTGTTTTTTGAGCATTTGGTGGTTTTGATCTACTTCTTTGACCACATCAACAAACAACGCATTTGCTTTTTTTTGTTGGAGGTAAGCTTCCCAACCGTGGTAAAGCTTAAGCCCAAAAAAAACGGCCACCATAAATAAAATGAAGTATAGTAAGATGGTTACTAAAGGTGCTTTGTTCATTTTTGGTGAAAATTATCGATTTACGCCTCAAAGCTGGTCGCAAACCTTGTTTTTATAAATCCCCTATAAGTTTAGTATGTGAGCCACTAAGTTACTATTTTTAAGTAAAATCAAATAAATAATTATCAATAATAAACGAGTATTACTGGATCAGATCCGTAGATACTATATATGATAAGTGATTAATTGCTTGATAGTGAGTGGGTTGTGTAGCAAAATATTTAGTTGTTTGCAGCAAGAGGTACTCATCCGAAAGTGGAGAGAAATGACTTGATAGTTTGATAAACAAGTTGCTTGATAAGAAAAGAAGGGGCTTGAAATGAACCAATTTTTATTTTTTAACCATTATTAAGGTAGTTCAATGTCAAGTTCTCAAGTCAGATGAAAATCAATGAATCAGTCTATTGCTTCGAATGACAAAAAAACTATATTGAATAAGGAAAGTTATATGACAATGTATTAAAAATCTTTAAGTATTTATGAAAAAAATCTTAACCCTATTGATTATTGCTTGTCTACTGGGTAGTTTTCAAGCTTGTAAGCAAGTAACACCTTCTCCCACTCCAACCTTGACTGCGGCACCGAGTAATGGTGATGCGGTCTTTACTAAATATGTCGCAGTTGGTAATTCGCTCACGGCTGGAGTAGCAAATAATGGCTTGTACAACGCTTCTTTGACCACCTCTTTTCCAAATATACTGGCTGGCCAATTTGCCTTAGTTGGAGGAGGAACCTTCGCGCAACCCACTTTTGGAGCTGGCCGAGAAAATGGAACTGGTTTTTTGAAGTTACTGGCCTTGCCATCAGCGACCAATCCTTCTCCTACCATTGTCCGCGAAACGAGTAATACTGCTGGCAGGGGTATTGGAGTAGATGGTACTACTCCTCTATTAGACAAATATACTGGCCCTTTAAATAATTTGGGCATTCCTCGCATTGCAGTAAAAGATGTTCTCACGGTTGGGTATGGACTTGATAACCCTGCTGGGTTTAACTTTTTCTTTGAGCGCCTGTTAGATAATACCAATGCAGCAAGCACCTATGTAGATTTTGTTGCCAGCAAGTCAACTGATGCTACTTTTTTTAGTTTATGGATTGGGGGGAACGACTTATTGCAAAGTGCTGCATTTGGGGTTACCCAATCCATTCCTGATGATGCTACTTTTAGAACCAATTACCAAGCACTATTGGATAAACTAACGGCCAATGGTGCCAAAGGAGTGGTTCTCAATATTCCTAATGTAGGTACTTACTTTAATACGATTACCTTGGCCAACCTGCAGGCCGCAGTACAAGCGGCGGGAGGGCCTGCCAGTGCTACTATTTACATTACCACTGAAAGTGGAGTGAGAGCTGCTACTGATGAAGACCGTTTTATGTTGGGCAACCAACAAGATCCAGACCCAACGGATAGTGATTTTGCCTACTACAACTACTTGGGTAGCACTCAAGTGGGTACCAATATGGGAGGGTTACTGCCCTATGGTTTGCATCCCAACAACCCTTTGCCTACCGCAGCGGTAATAGATAAAGACGAGGAAGCTATTATTAATACCAGAAGAGTGGCGCTGAATGCCATCATTCAGGCCGAAGCCCAAGCCCGAGATTTGGCTTTTGTAGATATCAATGCCAGTTTGTTTGATTTAGCAAATTCGGCTGATGGTTTTACATCTAATGGTCTTACCTATCGAACCGGCTTTATTACGGGAGGCATCATTGGCATAGATGGAATTCACCTTACTCCAGCAGGCAATGCTTTAGTAGCCAATGAAATGATCAAGGGGATCAATGCCAAGTATAATGCAACTATTCCTTTGGTCAACCCTACGCTTTTTGAAGCAGTGGTGATATCACAGTAACCTATATTGACCAAATGGATGCCAATACTTGGTGTAATCAAGGTTAGATTTAAACCAAAACCTTTATTTTTGTGTTCTCTAATACGCTGGGACTTGGCTCCTAGAGTATTATTTTGAGGAGTCTGAATGACTTCTAAATCTTAAAACAATTTGATGAAGCAATAAAATTATGGACCAAACATCTTCGAGATACACCACTATATATACCGAGTCGAATCCGAATCCGAATTCACTAAAGTTCGTTATCAACTACACCCTGGTACCTGAAGGAACTACCTTTGATTTTCCTGATGTAGAGTCGGCCAAACGCTCTCCTTTGGCAGCGGAGATTTTTACCAAATTTGATTTTGTAGAGCGGGTATTCATGATGTCCAACTTTGTGACCGTCACCAAGCATGAGGTGGCTAGTTGGCACGATGTGGCAGGAGCAGTCAAGGTATTCTTACAAGAATATTTAGAAGCTCAGAAACCCCTCCTTACCAAGGAAATTCAAAATGAATATGACCGGGAACTCAATCGCAATGAGCCCGAAATAGATCGAAAAATCAAAGGGATTTTGGAAGAGTATGTACGCCCAGCGGTAGAGTCGGACGGAGGAGCCATTAATTTTCACTCCTACGAAAATGGTACCGTGAAAGTATTGTTGCAAGGGGCCTGCAGTGGGTGTCCATCATCTATGGTTACCTTGAAAGCAGGCATAGAAAACCTGCTGAAGCGCATGCTACCTGAGGATGTACAAGAAGTAGTAGCCGAGGGAGTATAACCTGGGCGATTTGTAATCTGCACAGTAGTGGTAGTGAATTTATAGTTCACTTACTCATGAAATAGTGTGACAGGTGAATTGTTGATTTGTTCGATTTTTTCATCTAGTATGATTGTTAATCTAAGAATAACAAAAAATAGATATAGGGGAAGTGCTCTTTTGGGGTACTTCCTTTTTTAGTAGGCAAAAGTTTGATAATCAACTTATTCCTATGTATATTTAACATAAATAAGATTTATTGATTTACTCAAAATATTAGCAAATTGGGCTGGCAGACTTACATCAAGGAATATGGCGTATACCTTAAACTCGAGAGAAGCCTTTCGGAGAACTCGTTACAAGCTTATTTACGCGACATTCAAAAATTTCAGGAATACATGGAATTGGCAGGCCCGAACATTGCCCCCAAAGACGTAAATACGGATCATATTCGTAAGTTTTTGATTTATCTAGGGAAGTTGGGCATTGCGGTCAGCTCGCAAGCCAGGATGCTCTCTGGGGTGAAATCTTTTTATAAATACCTGATGTTGGAAGAAATCATTGACAGCGACCCCAGCAGCGAGGTAGAAACTCCCCGCCTCAATCGTAAAGTGCCCGATGTATTGAGTCTCAATGAGATAGAAACCATGCTATCAATCATTGATTTGTCTACTCCCGAGGGTACCCGCAACCGGGCCATGATAGAAGTGTTGTACAGTTCTGGCCTGAGAGTAACTGAATTGATTGATCTTAAGATCAGTCATTTGTATCTTGATGTAGGGTTTCTGAGAATTATAGGCAAAGCCAACAAAGAACGATTTGTGCCCATTGGAGGAGAGGCTTCCAAGCATTTGACCATTTACATTGAACAAATACGCAACAAGGTGCCCATCAAACCTGAAAACGAAGATTATGTGTTTTTGAATCGGCGAGGAACCAAAATATCAAGGGTAATGGTGTTTATGATTATCAAAGAGATTGCAAAAACGGCCAACATCAAGAAAAACATCAGCCCTTATACTTTTCGCCATTCTTTTGCTACTCATTTGTTATTGGGAGGAGCCAACATCAAAGCAGTGCAGGAAATGTTGGGACACGAGAATATTATGACTACCGAAATCTATAAACATTTAGATCAAGAAGCCCTCAAACAAACCCTGTTGGAGTTTCACCCCAGAGGCTGACAAAAAAACCGAAAAATCCGCAAGTTTTGGGTAGTAGTTTTCTATAGTTTTAAACTATTTTGCGATCAAATGGCTTATGTATAGGCAAAGTCGTAAAGATCTAAAAACTACAAAAATGTCAGGTACTTCCGTAAAATCTGTTGAAGACATCTCTACGCTGTCGAAGCGTCAAAAAGCACTGGCCTGGGTTATTTTGGTGGCCCTTGCCTTGGTATGGGGGAGTTCTTTTTTTCTAATCAAAAAAGGCCTTACCGTATATCCACCCGTACAGGTAGGCGCACTGAGAGTCATTTCCGCTTTTTTGTTTTTGGTAGGGCTGGTATTGATACGGCTCAAAAAGGTACCTCGGGCCAAGTGGGGAACCTTGTTTATTTCGGGAGTCGCAGGTGTCTTAATTCCCGCATTCTTGTTTCCGTTGGCTCAAACCAAGGTAGACAGTGCCATTACCGGGGTCTTGAATGCGCTTACGCCCTTGTCGGCTATGATTATGGGGGTGGCTATTTTTCGTCAAAAAACTACTTGGGGCAAAGTAGTTGGAACCTTGGTAGGATTTGTAGGTGTGGCCATATTGATACTTACCGGATCTGATGGGCAACTGAATTTCAATGCATATGCCTTGTTTGCGGTGGCGGCTACAGTATGTTATGGTTTTAATGTAAATTATATCAAACACTATCTCAATGACTTAAAATCCATTGATGTTTCTACCTTCTCGGTGGCTTTTATGGGGCCTTTTGCCTTGGTTTATCTTTTTACTACCGATTTTAATACCCACCTTGCCCACGATTATGCCCTGACTTATGTGGAGAAAAAAAGTGACCTGATGGCACTGGTATATATCGGTATTCTGGGCATTGCAGGGACTGCCTTGGCGTTGATTTTCTTCAATAAACTCCTGCAGATGACGAATCCTATCTTTGCCAGTTCGGTAACCTACCTCATTCCTGTAGTAGCCATTACCCTGGGGGTGCTGGATGGTGAGCAACTTGTTTCTGGGCATTACATTGGGATGGCGATTACAATTTTGGGGGTGTGGCTGGTGAATCGGAAGTGATTTTTATTTAGTTGGGAGTTCGGAGTCAGGAGTTGGTAGTTTTCTTTAGTCCATAGTCCACGGTCGATGGTCCACAGTTTTCTTTAGTTAGGAGTTGGTAGTCAGTAGTTCGTAGCTTTTGATTTTCAGTCCATAGT
>CALDJV010000223.1 GCA_937899305.1 uncultured Cytophagaceae bacterium | reverse complement strand
CAACAACAACTAAAGTATTAGTTATCAAATAATTAAAATCAAAATCCTATCCGTTTTCTCTGAGTTTCAGCATCACTTGTTATGGCACTTTTAATAGTCTCTACTTCTCCTTCTAAACCTAACATGGTTTTAATCACAACTCTCATCTTTACTTCTAGTTCCTCAATACGCCCATTTTGATTCAGGTTTCCTAACCCCTTAAGTTCAGCTTCTTTCTCTTTTTGCAGCAAAAAAACGTAGTGGTCTATGATTTTTTCATGCATTGTTTTTGCCGCAGACGAATTTATAATAGTGGGAATCATAAAAACCCCTTTTGCTGTGTATGCTTTGGGTAAAACGTTGTTAAACTTTATCTCAAAAGATGCACCCAAAGTCTTCAGGTGCTCTTTCTCTTCTTTGGTAATAACAAACCAATGTTTGTCTTCTTTCAAAAGTTCTGGATTACGTTTCACACTTTGATTCAAAACTTTTGTCTTTGTATTATAAAGCTCTGCTAAATGGTAATCAAGTATAACCAGTTCACCTCTTAGTTTTACTACCTTATTATCTAAGTTTAAGGCACTTGTATGAATTATAGACTCATTTTCTGCTTCTTCCATTGTTTCAGGGTAATTTGGGACCCAAATATATAAAAAGGGGGTCACAGGGAGTGACTTCCCATCATAATTTTTATACAATATAATCAATAATTAGCTGAAAATCAAGTATTTAAGCAAGTCACTCCTGTGACCCCCTAAGCCATTCAAACCTCAAACCCGGAGTAAACAAGCCAACTTAAAGTAAAGCTTTAAGTGATTTTTAATACCCAAATCTAAAATAAATATTATATTCGACTTGAGTTTTATTTTCACATTCTTTATGTTGCAAAATATATAGAATTAAAATATGGTCCATTTACCTAAAACATCAACGATATGGATAATGAACCGGTAAATAAATTAAGTCAAATACTTGGAAAACGACTTTTCAAAGATGACCAACATGATAAGTTTCGACAGCTTGTGTTGAAGTACGGAAACCAAGACATTGATATTACCTGGAACATCTCAGATGAGATGAAAGATAAGTCTGGCATTAGCAAAAGAAGGCTTCAGCAAATCTTCCAAGGGAATACCAACACCCCCCTTTCAGCTAAAGAAGCAAAAAATTTATTAGCATATTTTGCGGAAAAAGATAAGGAATCTGGTGGTGATGGAAATTTAACGATAAATGACATCGCAGAGGATTAATGTAAAGTAAATAACATATTATTCACTTAGCCTAATGGCATAAAAAAAGTCTCGCAAACGCCACATTTGCAAGACTCTCTAAATTTTTTGCCCGAAGGCTTGATTTCAGTTTGTTTGTATGAGTCAAAAATACAAAACGGGATTGTCATGTCCAAATTTTGAGGGCAAAAAAGAAATCCCTTCACCAAGAAATTTCCTATGGCGTAGCTCCATTAATTGGAAAGTCATAGAAGAAGAAAAGTTAGAGATTCCCACTGAATCCTTAATCATCTTTGACTGGATGGGTAAGTTTATGAGTAGTGGGAATAGCTATTCAATTAGTTACAAAGGGCAAAAATACTTTTGGTTTTCACACACAAAAATCAGAAGTGAATTGCTTCATCTAAGAATTGGCCATAACAATACGGTCAAAGCCAAAATCAAACCATTAATTGAAGAAGGTTTGGTTTATAAGCACCCAGATTGTCGAAGACTTCAGAAGTCACTCTATGCCATTAGCAGCAAGGGCCAAAAGGTGCTTAAAGCATTCCGGTTCAAGACACCAGAATGTCCAACAAATGATTTGTCAAACGATTTGGCCAGCCCTACCCCAACAAATGTAACTGGCTCAAATCTTCAAAAGATACACGAAAAACTCAAAAACTGCTTGACACAAACCTGTCAAGTATTGGGAGTTAATCTTAACAAAGAAATGTCGAGACACTTAGATGTTATCGAACAAGCCCTCGACATAAATTTGTCAGCAATTATCGAAGAAGAGATTAAGACTATCGATTCTTCTTCGAAGAATACTAAAAACTCTCACTCTATAAATGAAAAGGGTGAGTGTGAGAATTTGGATTTGAGTATAAAAGAGACTCAGGAACCCGAGGTGATAGCTGATAGAGATAACCCCGCAACTAAATTATTAGTTGAAAATATTGCTTCTTACTTTCACAAAAAGCTGACAACAAACCGTTTGGTCGGTTATGCGAGGAAAGTTGATATTAAATTAACTGAATTACAACTTTCATTAGAAGAAGCACAGGCTCATTTTGAGGCCTATAAAAAAATCCGGAAAAAGAAAAAGGAAGGCCTTTTTGTAACCTTGTCTGTTGCTTCTTTTGATGGATATTTGAAAAAAGGATTTGAGGAAGATTTTATAGCCCAGTTGGAGGAGCTATGTCCTAGAAAAGAATCTACGGTAAAAACAACAGATCCTATCAAAACGAAAAAAGAAGAACTAGAAATAAATTTCAATAAATTTCAGGCAGATGTGTTCAGCATCGTAGGAAAGGAGAAGTTCCGGCAAGGATATGTTGACTGGGAGCTATCCTCAGTAGAGGATAAAACTATCTTTTTCCTATTGCCGAACATAGAGATATATCATTTTGTAGAAAGTGATCATAATTTGTGGAAAGAAGCTTTTAAAACCTGGTTTAACGGCTACGAGATTGGATTCAGGATACCTGAGCCAGTAAGTAAATCAAAAAAAGATCAGGAGATGGATTATGCAGATAAAAGTCCAAACCCAAAAGGTTTGCCAACAAGTTTTTTTAAGACTTTAGGCCTTTCCAGTGTTCAAATCGGAATGTTGGAGCAGGCCTTACCCTGGGGTTATGAGGAAGTATTAAAAGTCATCGAGCGATTAAACCTCCCTTCCACAGTGGTAAAACAACTGAAAACAAAATATCAACATTTTCCAGGGTAATTTAACTTGCCCTGGGTACTACGGATTAAAATTCGGGGTTTATGAAAAATCTTGCTCAAAAACTCAAAAAGGTAAAAAAACCGTCAGAGTGTCATCAAAGTGATGTTTACTCTGAAACTTATCAGCTTGCTAAAATGCGAGCCAACTATGAAAAAGCGCGCGAGGAACTAGCAGTCCAACCCTATTCGCAGAGAATGAAGCCATTGGACAACTTCTTGTATGGGTTTCGCTCAGTGTATCACTTTATATCAGTTATATTAGGGCTTGCTACGTGCGTATTAGTAAGCATTGTGTTTGTAGGGAATAATTTAGATGGTAATGGCCAGTTTCCCATTTGGATGTTGATTTTGATGGCCTTGCTTGTTGGAGCCTTACTAGTGGGGATACTTGTGGCAGTGGAGCTGGCTAAAATCACTTTATCCAAACACATTTTCAAAACTAAAGCAAAGCGAGGTCGCATCAATAATTTTTCAATCATTGGACTCTCCTTTTTGGTATTTGTATCAATTGCTTTGAGTGGTGTAGGGGGCGCTCTGCTCTCTTTTAAAATGGGAGACAAAACCAAAACCCTGACTCAAGACCTAAAGACTAATGAACAAAAAGTAGCAAAACAGTATGATGCTCGTCTGAAGCAATTGAATCAGGTAATTGCTGGATTGGAAAACCTGTCGGTGGACAAAAAGGCCAGACGTTGGGGATTGACCAAAGAGGAACAAGCTAACTTAAAAGCAAGTAAAGATGAAAAGCAGCAAATTTTGGCTAAGAAAGAGCAAAAACTGAATTTACTCAATACCCGGCATACAGCTGAAGTAAAGGCTAATCAAGACTATACTTCTACTACAATGTATGTAGCCTTGGGATTGATCACCATATTGGAGTTGATTACTATTTATGCCTATTTCTTTCATTTCCAGTATTTGGCTCGCACTGAACAAGAAGGTGTCCAGTTTGATATTTTGATGGAAAGTAACCAGGCTATAGATGAAGACTTAAAGGATTCACACTATTATTTAGTAGATAAATTAGTGGATCGGCTTACTTCAACGCTTGAAAAAATTGCCAATCGCCAAACTAATCTATCTCCTTCTTCTGCCAATGCTACAAATTTAGTAGAGGCATTAGAGGAAAAAATTAATGGCTTAACTTTCAATATAGCTCAGCCAGCTCCTCCACCTGTTACTGAACCAAAAGAAATTGGGTTTAAGCGTGCAACAGTAAAAGAAGAGACTGAAGAAGAACGAGAAAATTACTCGAGTAATGAAATAGTTCAAGGAAAAGTGGAGATTGAGGGTGATTTTGAAAAAGCAGCCCTAACCCTTGAAGATGTGAATAAATGCTTTGAGAGATCTAACCTCAGAAATATGGGTATTAGGGTTAGTATTGATTCTAAGAAAGTTTCGTATAATGAAGC
Organism: uncultured Cytophagaceae bacterium; assembly: GCA_937899305.1. GTDB lineage: Bacteria > Bacteroidota > Bacteroidia > Cytophagales > Microscillaceae > Microscilla. The sequence goes on along the minus strand of CALDJV010000223.1, from coordinate 8,651 downwards.
TATTGATACTATTCTATATTTTGAGCAATATTTAGAGCTCGTTTCAAATCTGGTAAGATATTATCAAGAAAGAAACATGCTTTTGAATACTACTATTGAGATGTTAGCGGAGAATTGTCAAATTGAGTCTGATCAGATGATCGAAGTAAAAAAATGGTTTGATTTGGTTTTCAAGGTTAATCACAAAATCACAGCATAAAATGGGTAAGACAAAAAATAAGGTATTTGCTATTATCAATAATAAAGGTGGTGTAGGTAAGACAACCACTGCACTTAACCTAGGTAGGGCATTGAGTTTACAAAAACGTAAAGTTTTGGTGATTGATTTTGACCCCCAAGAGTCTCTTTCTAGCTTCATACCTGATGATCTAAAATCAACAACACATGATATTTCGAAGGTGTTGAGTAGAGAAAAAATGGAAATCCCAATTGTTCCAATTACTAAAAACTTCCATATGGTTCCTACAACCTGGGAGTTAGAGAATGTAATTACTGATTTAGAAAAGGACGTTAATGGGTATTTTAGGCTACAAGAGATCCTGTCAAATATTGTAGATGATTATGATTTTATCATCATTGATTGTAGGCCAAGCCTGGATATTTTGACACTAAACGCTATGATGGCTGCTAACAGTCTTATCATTATTGTAAATGCTACAGCTCTTGCTGTGATGGCCATTCCAAAAGTAATAGAAATCAAAGAACAAGTTAGTGAGAGGTTAAACCCAGAATTGAATATTTTAGGTTTGCTTGTGACAGCTTACAATGGTAACACTGCCATTCAAAAGCTGAAAATGGAAGAGTTAAAAGAAACCTATGGAGATTTTGTTTTCAAAAGTGTTATAAGACATAGAGTTGTTTTTCAAGAATCTGCACATACAGGTCAAAGCGTTTTTGATTACGACCGAAAAAGTGATGGATCAAAAGATTATGCGGCACTCGCCAAAGAAATTTTAAAGATGCACTAGATATGGGTAAATTAGATAAACTAAAAAGTATAAAACCAAAAGGACAGTCTGGTTTAGATGTAGTAAACGGTGCTAAAAAAAGCTTTCAGGATACCGAAGATTACATTAAAAAAAATATACAAATACATCCAGATTTTCAAAAGTACATAGATCCACTTGACCTAAAGGAGTTTGATCAACTGGAAGAAAATATTCTGGATGAAGGATGTAGGGACCCATTGGTATTATGGAAGTTACCTGACTCTGATACCCATTATCTTATTGATGGCCACAATAGACATCAGATTTGTACCAAGCATGGTGTAAACTTTAAGATCAATGTAAAGCATTTTGAAAATGCCGCAGAAGCTCAAGATTGGATGCTGAAGAATCAGCTTGGTCGTCGTAACCTTACCAAGGAACAAATGGCCAGGTATCGAGGGCAGCGTTACAACAATCTCAAGACAAATCCCACTGATAATCTGAAGAAGGGTTCAATGAAGGGTAAGCAAAAATCAGTTGATGCTGCTAATCTATTGGCAGATGAGTATGGTACCAGTCGGGCAGGCATCATCAGGGATGGTAACTATGCAAAAGGTTTAGAAAATATTCAGGAGGTAAACCCTGATTTACAACAAAAAATACTGAAAGGAAAATCGGGGGTAAAGAGAACTGAAGTTGAAGGTTTGACAAAACTTGATGGAGAGCAGCAAACGAGGGCTATTAAATCTATAGAAAAAAAGGCAAACCAACCGAAGAGCAATGCCAACCCTAAGTCTTCAAAGAAGTCTCAGCCAAAGGCTACTCATGTCAAAGGTGAACACATTGCTTTACAGGATATACCTTCTTACCTTAGAGAAATGAAGCAGCTACACGAAAATCAACTTAAGCAAAATAATGGCGACGCGCAGCATTTCAAATCTGAGGGCATTGTGGAGTTGTGTGAGCACTTGCTATCTAGGATTAAGTAAAAAATTATAGCGATGGAATGCAAAATCCCCGAAGTATCAAAATGATACTTCGGGGATTTTGTTCTTTTACGCGGCTAATTCAGTCAGTTATATTGGACTCTAATCTAAATGCCCCCTATTCTAGACCCGTATTTCTGACTGGGAAATATGTGAAAGCGTTGATTTCATCTTGCCTCAAGTCTTTGGCAAGAGAAAGTATATGAATAAGATAACAGCCCAGACAATCATTTGTTTTTTCACCTACCTTGGCTATCCACCAACCTTCATCCCAATAAACAAGTAAGTCAGAGCCAGTACCAGGCATAATTAAATCATAGGGATTATATTTATTCAGAGAACTTTGGACAAGCTCTTTTACTTTTTCATTTTCACAATTCATAGTCACCCCTAGAGGTTTATATCTTGATCCATATTTAGTATCTTCTATCATTTATACATTCATATTTAAAACATAAATTAAGGCTTCTTCAATAAGCCTCATCTTGCCATTCATAATGTAGCAATTTAAAGTACTAGTTACAAATCCGGTATGTTTGAACATTTAAAAGCTAAAACTCCCGAAGTATCATTTTGATACTTCGGGAGTTTTATTGGAAACACCTCATTGATGAGATTCATTGTCAGCTTTACTGTTCTCACAAATCCCAAATTAGGCATCAATGGAAAGAGGTAAAGCAGAAAGGTTATGCTTCTTGCTTTTTATAATGCAAAATCCCCGAAGTATCAAAATGATACTTCGGGGATTTTACCTTTGAATGCCGTTTTTTGATGAAAAAAACGTAATTTGCTATATGGAATCAAAAGTTATTTCTCACAAGCCATTACCTGAGAATGCCTTTCAATTTCTCATAAACATGGCTGGACTTACTGGTCAGGAGAAAGTCTTGTTAATCGGTGATTTTGATGGCATTGATCAGATTACTTGGCCCAAGAACAATCCCATATCCCTAATAAGTCATTTTGATCCAAAGTCAAAGAAAATCAAGTATCTTGGAGATTCTGTTGTAAGGCTTTTTGTTGTTCTACCCAAGGATTATGATTTTGTAATCTCGGTACCCCCTTTAAAACCTGAAGATGAAGTCGAATTGATTGTCAGACTTCACGAATTGATTCATCCAACAGGAGCCATAATTGCTCTTTGTTCAAACAGGTTTATGGAAGGAAGTCATCAAGCTTACAGAGTTTTAAAAAATTACCTGGATACTGAGGTGAAATCTGAATTGGGAGGCTTCCCTTTACACATTCAAAATCAATTATATCAAAATCAGTTTATGCAAACTTGTATCCTCTTTATTTGCCTGGTAGATAGAGATAAGGCCGAGAAGCATAACAAGGAAGAGATTCAGTCGAGTAAGGATGAATTTGGATTAAAGGTTGATAAACTTCCTGATTTTGAATCTGTCTATGTTTTTCACTATGAAAAGCAAATGATTGGAAAGGCCGAAACAAAGACTCAACTTGTACAGTATGAAGAAAAAGGTTATTCTAAACTTAATCAAGAAGAGTTAATAAGGATTTTCACTTTGTTTCTCGAGGACGCAGCAAGTAAAAACCTCAAAAGCGTTAAAAAGTTTTTAGGGCTTTTAGATGAGCTGGAGAGTAATTCCACCAGTTGAATCGGAAGACCTTATTTATATTTAATTTGTATTTTTTGTTTCAAAAATTTAACTTTACGATAGGATGAAAACAATTGTTTTTTGTGTCATCACTGAGGCAAAACTACCAGAAGTAGTTTTGAAGCAGATAAAGGAGGGACTTATGTCGGATATTTCGCTTGTGAAGTTGCAAGCAGACAATGGAAAAATTAAGTTGCCTGAAAAATCAAAAGCTGAAAGTTTTGACTACCTTTTTGTGGATAGGGAGCTTTTGACAGTTGATAACTTACCCATTGTAGGTAAATTAAATCCAGAGCAAAAGCCCTTGCTCTCTACTCGCCTGGAGGAAAAGGAAGTAATAATGGTAACCAGCGTAAAGGTAGTACTGGATGGAAATCCATTACAAGATAAAAATCCTGCTACCCAACGAGCTGCTTTTCAAAAAGCAATCATGTAAAATAACTGTTTATGGAGATAGAGTTAAGTGAAGAAGCTAACAAAAAAGTCAGGACAAGCGAACTGAAAACCAAGGAAGAAATTGCTGCTAAGATTTACAGCAAGAACAAAAAAAAGTATGGGGTTAGCATCACCTACCTCAATTCTTTGATAACACAGGAAAGACTTACTCTTTTTGTAAAGACCTTTTCTCACAAGAAAAAGTTGTATTATGTTTCAGAGGAAGATCAAAAAAAGCACGATTGGGGCATCAATGATAAAATTCTTTCTATAAGCAAAAATACACCTAATAAGGTCTATAAATCCACTAAAAATAACTCGGATGAAAGCAGTCCTGAAAAAGGAGATACTGATTTCTGGAGTTTATTTGAAAGTGGTGTACCGCTTCACAAGGCTTTTGACCTGTCAAAAAAGAGCAAATAAAATCATCCATACATATCCCGTCTTTATTTTTCTTAAAGAACAGCTAAAATGAAGACAAATATAGAATTTGACTGGATTTGGTTACTCCAAATAGGGGTATTTCTAATTATCATTGCCATCATTTGGGTAATTTGGAAAAACTGGGAAAAAATTTCCAGTACATTTCTAAAGGTATCAGATCAAGCTTATAACTTCTTTAAATCCCCCTCTGGGGTAATGGTCAGTTTGTTTCTGTTAATGTTAGTTTTTGCCTACATGTACACAAAGTTATATTGGCAAATCAATCCATTCCCCCTAAACACCTTTACAGACTTGTTTTCTTCTATTATCGTAGGTGTAGCCTTCAGTACCGGTACGCTTGTGATTATTGTGAATTCAGATAATAAGAAGCTTGCGCTTGGTTTTGCTTTTGCAGATTTCCTTGCCTCACTACTTTTTTTCCTAACTGCTGTTCCAGAATGGGATAAGAAAGCATTGTTGATGTATAACCAAGGTTGGAAGTTTTACTTCTTTATGACTATTTATGTTGGACTAGCAGTATTCATTTCCCTTATGAAGGCTGTTTTAATCTATAACTATGCTCATATTTTTACAAACTTAAGTGAAGCAGCAATTACAGAGCAAAATTTAATTGGTGATTTGCAGGAGCAAGTAAATCAGTTGACCTTGGACTTAAGCAAATTGGGAGAAGAAAATGTGAACTTAAAGGAGAAAATAGGGGAGCTGGAGCAGAAAATCACGGAAAAAGATGAGAGTAATAGAAGTTTAGATGCCAAAGTTAGGCATTATGAAGCATTGATACAAAAACGTAAAGATAGTAAGGGTAAGAATGGTAAAAAGAAAGAACTGACACCAACGAGTGTGCAAATACCCAACGAGGTGGTTGATGAGTAAATAGAGGTGAAAAGAGAATGGACTGCCAATCAGGAAAATGTTTTGGAAATTAAAAGAGTTGAAAGGCTGCCCATCTCAAGTACAAAAGTAGCGGTTTTTTCTGTAAAAAGAAATTTATAATATTTTTACCGTGACGGATTCCACTTTTAAAGGCCCTCCTTGGTTTACTCCTACTATGAGCATATTTGTATGATCCAGCTCCACAAGTGCGTTTACAAAACCTTGGGCAAGCTTTTCTACTAAAATGTCTTGGGCATTGGTATTTCCCTCAAGTGCTGCTTTTTGCGCTTCCTGAAATGCAGTCTTTATTTCATCTTTGAGAATTTGCTTGGTCAGTGCCATTGGCTACGATTTAAAAAGTTTTGAAAGTTGAGATTTTATTTCTTTCAATTTGTTAATGGTTTGAGGAGATAAAGTGCCTTCGCCAGCGCCATTTAGTATTTTACCTTGAATTAAGGCATCAAAGAAGCTGGAAAGTATTTTCATAAGGGATGTATCCCCTGACTTTATATCAATCCCTTCTTTACCAAGAGTAATTTCAAATCCACCTGCTTGCAAAATCGAGATAGAATCATCTTCCTTAGATAAAGTAAATGTGTTTTTTCCCATAAGTAACATTATTTTCTCCTCGGTTAACGTCTCTGGGAACTGATCTTGAGTAACTCCTCCAAAAACCCAGTATGGGTGGTTAGGATCTCCTAACTCAAATCCTATTTTTACAATTTGACCTTTTTTTGGGAAAAAAAATATACCATTGCCCTGACCATCACTTTGACAATGTCCAGATGGAATCCAACCAGATTTATTAGATTTCCCAAAAATAGCTTCCTGGATAACCCTGATTCTAAATCTATTTTCAGGATCGTTAGTATCTTCAACGACAGCATCATACAGGCCCAGGTGTAGGCCAAGGACATTGTCCAGTCCAATGTCCTTTATTTTCTTTATAAGAGTTGATGCTGGGTCCATTTAATTGATACGTTTTAAGGTTTCAGCGTCATAAGTAGCAATCTTTTGCTTTTTCTGGGGCGAATTACTTTGGGTCCTCTTGGAGTTTACTTGCTTGTAAGTACTCTGAGATCTACTGGCTTGTCCTGCATTGGCTGGTGTTCCCAAGGCATTTTTTGAAAGTTCGCCAGAAGTTGTGTATCCACCTCCACTTTGTAAGTTGTGAGTGATTTTAACTATATACCATTTCCCGTTATATTTATCGTCAACTCCTCTGACATTCAAAGTTCCTTTATTGGCTACTAAGGTTGGTTTACCCTCTATCTTGAAAGACGCGGTTACATTTTTTGCATTGGCTTTTTTGTTTTGAAAATTTTGACGATTGGTAGCCTGATCACCATCAAGACTACCTGGCATTACTATATTTTTTACAGGGGGGGGCGTGCTTGATTTATTACCAGAGGGGGAAATTTTGGCTTTAATGGGTTCCAGTGTTTCAGCATTAAAAAAAGTCATGCTCTTGGACTCCTGTGGCTTATTAGTGCCATTTGCCTGAAACTTTCCCTGTGCCTGTTTTGATGCTAAAGAATTGAAGTTAATATCTTTACCTTTGAAATTAGGTTGTTGGAGTGATACTTGGCTTGTAGAGATTCCTCCCGCAGCTTTTACATTGTCATGATTTGCGTTATTCTTTGGTTGAAAGCTAATGAGGTTTCCTTGCCCATTATTACTTCTAATGAGTTCAAATTGAGCATCCTGATCTAAATCCCAAGTTTCAAAGACAAGTAAATTATTTTTGACATATGTTCTAAAGTTCCCATCTTTCGCTTGGCGTAAAAGGTCCTGAATGACTTCCATATCAGAACGAAGGCCTTGCTGATAAGAAGGATAAACATCTGAGGTTTTTTCTATCTTTGAATCATCTAGCCCATGTGATCTGGCTATATCTTTAATTATTTCACTGGCTGTTTTATTTTCCCAAACCCTTTGTTGTTCACTTCTCTTTAAGAACTGGCCTTTATCCAATGCCTCGATGGTTAAATTTGTGCCTTGGTTACCAAATGTAGGATTAATTTTTTGGATATAAGCGAGATGTAAAGGGGACACCTCACCCTGATGATAACCAAACTGGAATGTAATTTTTTGTCCTTCTTTAATTTCACGAATAAATTCATCAGGCACATTTTTCAAGGATAATTTCAATAAATCATCTTGTTCAACGCAATCCTCGAAAGCCAGGGAAGTGACAAAATTGGTAATATTGGTATTCTCTACAAAGACTATATAAAAGGGAGACCTCATTTTTTACGTTTTTTTGGAGGTTTCGTCTTTGGTGCAACCTTTGGCGGATTTCGTTTTTTTACCTTGTCTCTCGACTTGGCAGTGATTAGTGGTTGTAAATCCCGCCAATCGTTTGCAGAAAGCTTGGCCAAATGAAAATCTGTTTCCGACATCATAAATGGGATAGACATTTCAAAAGCTTTGTCTGACAATGACTCTTCTTGGATTGTTTCTTGGCCTAAATCAACCATTTGAGCCAATTTATCACGGAAATTTTTTTCTAACCGGGTCAGCCTTTCCTGAACAAGATACGGTAATGGTTGGGGAGTAAGTTTTACAACAACCCCAAGAAGCCGGAGTACTGTTTGCAACCCCTTATCAAGCATCATTGTTACCTTATGATCTTCTTTTTGATGGGTATGAATAATGAATGGCTGGAGGGATTGATATTGAATATTGTTTAATTGAATACCATGAAAGGTTTTTTCGTCCAAAGGATCAGTGCTCATGGAAAAATTGACTTTTTGAGAAACGATCCCATTAAATTCTTCATAAGCCTTGGTGAGCTGTGTACGATCTTCTTGTTTCATTTCAGATTCTGGTATCCTTTCAAGCTTGGCTACATTATACTTAGCGATAATGTCAAATTGGCTTTTTTGATAGGCTTCATAATACTTTTCCAAATCCTTGGAAAGTAAGTAAATTTTGCTGGAGTTGCTACCTGATAAGGGTATGTTACCCATTTGCTTTAAAACTTCTGCTGTATTGTAACAATTTTCGATGCTAAGGTCTAAACTTATGTTTTTTTCCATTAATCACTGTTGTTTTATTTTCAAAACAGAACACACATGTGTAAAAATAGTGTATTTTGAGAAAAAAATATTATCAAAATAGTTTTTTTATATATACACTAGCCAGACCTGCTGGAATTTCAAGAGTCATATTACCAATTTCACGGCGAACCCTCAATTTTAAACTGGTGTTTACCTTATTGATGGCAATAGGAAACAAAAAGCTTATGGCATCCTCACCTCGAGTAGTGTTAAAATGGAAGCCTGGTTTGGAAAATGGAGGAAGTACTGAGGGATGAAACAAAAATAAGTTTCCCAATTTATGTTTCTAATTTGTATAATTGC
>CALDJV010000222.1 GCA_937899305.1 uncultured Cytophagaceae bacterium | reverse complement strand
ACTTGGTCCGAATTTTTTCTTTTTGTGTTAAAAACCAGTTACCAATAATCACTATGTTGGATTTAACTCAAAACAGACCACAATACACAAATTATTGATTTTATAAAAATGATCAAAACTTAAGCTAATAAATAAGAAATGATAATTACCTGATTTTATCAGGCCTTTTTTGCCATAGCATAATATACCTTTAATCTATTTTACAGTGTCGTGATCAGATTTATTCTCAATATATAATTATTCAAAGCTTTTTAAATATCTGAAGATTAATTTCATGAACCACAAGTTTCTAATTCTACCTGTTTATTTTTTTGTGGCCATCATATGCACCAGCCAAGGTGTGATGGCTCAGATTATACCTCCGATTCAATTTGCGGCCAATACCTGTGCCGAAGCCAAATCTATCAATGTAGGAGATTGCAACGTACTTTTTAACATACCCAGTAGTTATACCGAGTCGGGAGAAGCAGTTGCTGGATGTGCTAGTGTCTCCATAGTAGATGCCTGGGCAAGTTTTACTACCGATGACGCTGGCGACTATCTCATTCGTTATACGACTACTTCCCAACCCATCGAGGATGCTGCCATTGCGTTATACAGTGGAACCTGTGGGGCATTGGTGCAAGTAGGGTCTTGTGCTGATAACGATAATTTAGCCCTCACCGTAGACGATCCTGACCAATTGTTGGCAACTGGACTTGCTGCTAGTACGACCTACTACGTGCGTATTATGAACATTACCACCAATGTAAGCACAAATGTAGGAATGGAGGGTACTTTGTGTATTACAAAGCGATACAACTACGATGACAACACTACTGCGCTGGCTGGTCGCAAACTAGCCGTCAATTCTTGCAACGTGCGATTTGATGTAACTGGCACCGATAGTGATATTGGAATACCTGCAGTTGGAGCTTGTAACGCTCTAGGGCTTACCCTTTCGGGAAACGGCCAGGATGAAAAAGACGCTTGGGTTACCTTTGATGCAAGTCTTGGAGAGAGCATTTCTATTGAATATCAGGCTGATGTTGCCACCCTACGCCCAGCCATTGTCATTTATCGGGAAGATGGAGGAGCAGTAGAAGACCTTAACAGTGCTACTGTAGCTGTAGAAACGGCCTGTGACGATGCCAGTGCTAGTGGGGTGTCTTATGCCAAGGTAGACTTTACGGCTTCCCAGGCTGGAACCAATACTTATTACATTCGGGTAATTAGTATGCAAAACAATACTGACATGACCGGGCAACTTTGTTTGTACAATAGCACCCAAAGGGCCTATGAGTTTCCATCTACTGCCTTGGCCAATAAAGTAAGTGTGGGGAGTTGTAATATCCAGTTCAATGTGTTTGCCACTGCCTCTAACAATGCAAACAATGGTCCAGTGGCGGCGTCTTCTTCTTGTGCCACAGGTACTTTTATCGAAGATGTTTGGATTGCATTTGATGCCGTAAACGGCCAAGAAATCACCGTTAGATATAACAATGATAACAACGATGCCATTCAGCAAGGGAATGTCACCCTTGAGTTGTACCAAGACAATGGAAATGATCCATTGATTGCGGGTGATTTGATCAGTTGTACCAATAGCCTGATTGAAGGGGTAGAAAGTATTACCTTTACTGCCCCGGCTACCGATGGTTACCTGGTGAGGGTAATTACTGACAATGCCGCTTTAGACCTCAAAGGAGTGTTTGGTTCCTTGTGTATCATCAATGGATCTTTGGTAGAAGAAGATTTATGTACCAGTTCTACCGATATTGGAGTAGGCGATTGTGATGTAGATTTCAATGTAACCAACGTGGGCTTTTTGGATAATGAGAGTCGTAGCCTACCAGCTTGTGCGGGTTCACCAGCCAGCTTTCAGGATGGTTGGTTAAACTTCAAAGCATTAAGTACCCGAACCAATATTCGCTATCAATATGATGTTGGTCAGGATGCCGTACTCGCGGTGTACACGGGAGACTGTAGTTCCTTGACTTTGCTAGGATGCTCAGATGTAGTGACAGGTACTGGAAGTGGCGGCACCGAGGTGGTAGAGATTACAACTGTGATTGGACAATCTTATTTTGTAAGGGTGATCAATGTAACGGCAACCGGGGATTTGACTGGTAAAATGTGTATCAATGATGTTGTAAATCGAGATGCTTGTAATGACGCTGATCTGCAGGAAATCAAGGTAGGAGAATGCACCGTACCCTATGATTTACCCGCATCTTATACACCATCAAGTGTGGCTTTAGACGGAGGCTGTGGAGTAGCCACGGTTTCTAAAGATGCTTGGGCCAGGTTTACCGGAAATGGAGGAAACATTACCATCGCTTACGAAAGTACTGATGCCAATAGCAATCCAATGGTTGAGGTATTTCGGGGGCCAGGAGGTACTTGTGCTTCTCGTACTTTTGAAGCCTGCTCAGGACAAAACTGTAACTATAATGGAAACCAAATAGAACAAGTAACGATCAATTCTACAATTAATGGGGCGACTTATTACATTAGAGTTGTCAATACCAGTGCGCTCAATAGCGGTGTGATGACGGGCTTTATTTGTGTGTACAACAGTAGCACCGTTCCTCCTGCTACCATCCTTGATCGCATCTCCAACAATGCCTGTACTACTACCAATACATTGAATGTGGGCGATTGTGGAATTAGAATCAACATTCCGACCAGTAGCGCTGCCTGTACCAGCGATGTGACCAACTTTACCAACTCAGGAGTAACATTGGCCGGGTGTACGCCTGCCAACCCAATTGGGACCCCTACTTCAGATGCTTGGTCTACGTTTACTACCATCAGTGCTGGAACCCATTCTATTGAATACAGCAATGAAAACCAAGATTTATCATTGGCCAATGATGTAGCCATTGCGGTATACAGTGGTTCTTGTGCTGGACTGACTCTAGTGGCTTGTGCCAACGACATTGCGGCAGGCACCGAAGGCATCGAAAACCTGACTTTTACCGCGACTGCAGCTACCCAATACTACATCCGAATCATGAATGTTTCGGGAAATACCACGGGAACTTACGGGCGCTTATGTGTATTTGAAGGAGCCAGTCAGGCCAGCCCCAATTGTAGTGGCTCTACCCTATTCGACTTAAATATAGGAGTGAGCAATGTCCAATTTAATATTGAATCTACCGAAAATTTAGACAATACAGTTACCCCAGTAGTATCCAATTGTATTTTGAGCGGAGCGGCCAGAAAAGATGTGTGGGCCAGATTTGAAACCCGTTCGGCTTCTGCCATTGACTCGGTGATGACGGTAGTCTACAACAATGATGATGGAGATGCCATCACCGAACTTGATCCCGATGTGGTGAATGTGGGTGTTGTGATTTATGAAGACAATGGGGCTGGTTGTCCTGGCGGTTTGAGTGTAGTGGCTTGTGCCAATGCAGTAGGCGAAGGATCCGAAGCCGTGACTTTTAGCACCCGTACCGATGGGGCTGGAAATGTAGTTCCTACTACTTATTATGTGCGCGTCATTAGTACCAATTCCAATGATGGAGTGCAGGGTAACTTGAGTATATTCCCATTTGTGCAGTGTACTTTAGGAGACGAAAGGGTACGAGATGGTCACTTTGCCGATTTTGATAAGACTTTTACGGGGTCTAGTAACAATACTACCAACATTGAAAACAAACAATCGGTGCAAGTATTTGCAACCGAATATGGTTATCGCCCTGATAGAGGATCTAGCAATGGAGAAGGAATTCGTAGTGAGTTGTATCCTGAAGGATATTATTCTGTATCGCACTCGGCCAACAATACCCACGATGCGTTTTATGCTTATGGTTACCCCTACACTGGTTGGGGGCCCAATGGTACTTATTGTTCTTCGGGGCTGGGCGTAGGTACCGATGCTTGTCCTTACGTGGCACCTTCTACCATTTTGAGTACCCACGGCAACGACGCCAATTTATTGATCGTGAATGGACGTCAGCAGCGAGGTAAATTTTGGTGTCAAACCATTTATCCGATTACTCCTGGAGCATATTATGTATTTACGGCTTGGTTCAATAGTTTGATCCCAACCGACCGTAGTGGATTAGATGACCCTCAACTACGTATTACAGTATGTGAAGGCACCCCAGCCAACCCATTAATCAACGGGAAGGGAGTGACGCTCACCGCAACTGATGCGGCTACGTATGCGGCTGATGCCAACCATGCGCCATTTTTTACGACGCCCATCACTGCTGCCGAAACTACCAACGACTTGGTACATCGCCCAGTATATCCAGGAGTCAATAGTGTTTCAGGAGGCATAGGCTATCCCGAGTTGGCGCCTACTGCTGCTTATGGAGCAGCCATGCCTTGTAATACCAATAACATTGACCTGATTGTTTTGAACTCTGATGTGTTCTTGCCCGAGAGCCCTGATCAATGGACTCCAATGCGATGTATTTATCAAGCGCCTCCTGGTACGGGAGCCACCGACGGAGTAAATCAAATCAACCTTTGTGTTGAGAATATTTCGGCTACCGCAGTAGGAAATGACTTTGGAATCGATTTTATCTCTTTCAAAGAGTGTACAAACTCGACCGATCCTGATGTACAAAACACCCTTAACAGTACAGGGTGTGAGCTGACTGGAAATCCAGAAGTATTGGGAATTCCTTTGAATGTTCGCTTGACCGAACTCAACGGAATACTTAGAAATTATTCGGTTTACCTAGACTGGCTCACCATAACCGAACAAGGGGTTTCTCGTTTTGAGGTGCAAAGAGGAACCAGTGGAGGTAAATTTGTGACGATTGGTACAGTCAATGCTCGTGGTTATTCAGACATTCCAAGCCCTTATAGTTTTATAGATGAGCACCTGCCAGTTGGTGAACAATTTGTGTTCTATCGTTTACGGGCAATCAATATCGACAATAGTTTTGGGTACAGCCCCATTATCAAGATTAAAATTGCCTCGATCAACGAAATGGACCTTACATTGATCAACAATCCAGTGGTAGATGGTCAGGAATCCTTTTTGCAATTTGCCAGTGCTCAAAACGGAGAAGCCAACATCTCCATCGTGAGTCAATTGGGGGTAAGGGTTCACAATTTTACGGTGAAAACCACAACTGGACAAAACCGAATAGCATTACCAGTACAAGATTTAAAAGCAGGTATTTACATTGTTCGCCTCACTCAGGGAACAAATGCGGCTTCTAAAAAGTTAGTGGTAAGTAAATAATGTAATGATAAGTGAAACGGAAAAAATAAATTGAGCCAATATTACAAAGTATCTTGTGGTTAGACGAGTCTAAAAAATGAGCTAATAGCAGCGTTATTGGCGCTATTTTTTGACGAAGTATTACCGCAAGAGATAAAGTATAGTGGCACAAGTTGTTTTAGTAGGTTCACTAAGAAAGTAAAAAAGGCCAGGCACACTCGAGCCTGGCCTTTTTTATTGACAAAACTTACCAAAGAAGCAACACAACTTCTTTGATAATAATCATACATTTGTAAACTGATACAAATTAAAATAGAGGTATATGCTCACTGATTATTGGGTCATTTCCTTATTACTTGGTCAACTTTGTTCTTTGACACTGTTGACGGGAGCCGTATTGTTAAGCAACCAAATGATAAGAAAATGGTCAGCGGGTAGTTTCGACGAGCTACAATTACAACTTGAGCGTCGGAGTTACTTAGTAGGATCGATTGTACATTTCGTACTCATCTTCCAAATTGCTTCATTATTCATGTTTTTACATGTGGCAAATCACCACCTTACTGAGGTAATCAAAGGAGCCATGTGCGCCGATGGTGCTTTGGGAGTCAATTCATTTGGTGAAAACCTATTGTATTTAAAGATGGGAGCAGTGTTGGTGTACATCGTATACCTTTTTTTAAATTACCTCGACAACAGTGAGCCTGCCTATCCATTGACCCCGCTCAAATACTGGTTAATTTATCCTATATTTGGGTTGATCGCTTTGGATTTGGTATGGATGGTGCTGTTTTTTTACAATATAGAGCCTGATGT
>CALDJV010000221.1 GCA_937899305.1 uncultured Cytophagaceae bacterium | reverse complement strand
TATCAAGCAATACTATTAATTAAACTAAGACAACAGACAACGTGCGGAAAGTCGGTTACAGGACAAGTTTTTGAAGAAGTATAGCGACGAGAGATCAGCCAAATGGATTAGGTTATTTATGTAGTTTTACCTAGAGTGAGTAATCCTAATAAATAAACAGTAGTTCCCCTCTTAAGCATTCGTGCGCTTTGAGCAAGCACTTGCTCCATAGATAGGGGAGGAGGAGATGATTGAGAAATAGTTTGATCCATGGGCATCCAATTTTGATTGTATATGGGCATGAATCAAGAAAGGATTTGATAAAGAAAGTCTCCTCTGGACACGAGGAGACTTCATTAGAGCACATTTATTGTTTGACGAGTTTTGTGACTCCTTTTTGCTGGGCCAACTCCACCAGCACTTGGTACACGCCTGCTGGGTAATGCTGAAGTTGTAACCTTTCCTTCAGAACCGCTTTGGTTTTGATACCGTGAATCAAGCTAAATCGTTGTCCCTGAGCGTTGATGAGCCATAATTGGTACTTGCCCATAAGAGGGGAATGAATCTTGATTTCTACCTCCTGATTGACGGGATTGGGTGACAAAGTAATGGCACGGCTTAAGTTATTTTCAGCAATGCCAGTAATGGTGGCCAAGTCTATGATGTTGGAGGTGGCACTGCAACCATCTTTTTCAATCACCAAATAATATTTGCCATTGACCTCAGGGGTATAACTTGGTCCGGTAGCTCCAGCAATGGGTTCAAAGTCCAAATACCAGGTATAAGTTTCGGCATTGGCAATCGAAGGGGCCAACGCTCCATTTTCGGAACTGATGCTGACCGTAAGTGGATCTTTCACTACGACAACTACGGCACTTTTGGTAATTTGAGTACATACTCCTGAGCTTACCTCACAAGTATATTCCCCGGTTTGATAAGCCACATAAAACTGGGCATTGGCACTTGGGATTCGTACCCCATTCCTGAGCCATTGGTAACTTGGCTGAAACAAGTCAGCCGTCACCTCAATCTTGGCTCCTTGCCCTAAGCATACTTGATTTACTTGTCCTTCGGCCAGAGAAACAAAAATAGGCAGGTTACATTCTGCCCGCGCCAGGGTGATATCTGAAAAATCAGAGAATCCGCCCGAGTTTTTGGCTCGAATGCGATAATAATAAATCTGATTTTCTACCAAGTTTGTCGTGTCGTTATATGTTCTTAGGGTTTGAGCAGGTATTTCGGCAATTTGCTGATAATTACTGCTATCGGTTGCTGGGGACCGATCTATTACAAAAGTATTGGCTGCGGTAGAGGTATAAGTCCATTCCAACGAGATCTGAGAAGGAGAAAAAGGGTTGGCAAAGAAATTTAAAGGCTTGGGCGGTAAAGCTACGCTGGCATCTATGGGAGTAGTAGCCGAAGCCTCATCAGAATCTACCGACTGCCCGTTGGCATTGTAAGTTTGCAGGCGGTAAGTATATTCAACATTGCCTATCAGACCCTGGGTATCACTATAAGAGGTACTATTGGGCGTTTTAACCGAGTCAATGGTTTCATACTCATTATTGGTAAGCAAGCTCTTGCGTTGAATGATAAAACCATCCTCAGAAATAGCTACATCGGTCCAGGTTAAATCTATTTGGGTAATAGAAACCGCTGTAGCAATGATATCTTCGGGAGCCCGAGGTAAGTTATTGGTCGTACTGGATGCTTCGTTGCTAAGTCCTTCTCCGGCAGTGTTTACCACCCGAATACGATAAAAATAAGTCGTATTTTCATTCAAGTTTTGGCTTTCGTATTCGTTGAGATCACTGGTAACGGTATCGATGGGCTGAAAATTGCTATTATTTCCATCTGAGCGCTCAATAATATAGCTGGAAAAATTGTCGGCACTGGAGCTGCTCGACCAAGTAAGCGCAATAGTAGATGAACTCAAGGCATTGGCAGCCAGATCATTGGGTATCGAGGGAGCGGTTACGATTCTAAAGGACCCCTCCGCTGCAAATGCTGAGCCCGCAAAGCTATGATCCAACGCTTGCACACTCCAGTAATAAATTGCTGGAGCCAATCCTTTGAGTACCTTTTGGTTATTTTGAAATCCTCTTTGTACAATTTTTCTAAGCCCAGTACTCGCAATGGCCATAGAAGGTACTAGATCATCTCCGCCCGGGGTAGTTCCAATACGTAAATTGTAAGTGAGTGCGTTTTGGGTAGTTTGGGCATCAGTAGCTTTATCCCAAGCAAGGGTAACGGTATCATTGCTTACTACTGCACTTAGATTGGCAGGAGTAGTAGGAACGGTATTCTTTGGCGAGGATTCATTGCGATAAATAGAACTGAACTGTTCACCAGAAATATCGCCAGTTACTACAAAATCCAAGTCCCCATCGTTATCATAGTCGGCCCAATTGACTTGCCCATTGTTTTGGGTGTTTCCTCCTGTTATTTGAAAAAGGGTAAAGTTATTGTCTTCAGAAAAAGTACCATCCCCATTGTTGACATACAATTGGGTCACGCCATTATCAAAAGTCTCCTGAGCGGGGGTGCCCCCATTGACCAAAATGTCTAAATCTCCATCATTGTCGTAATCCCCCCAGCGAGCTACTCCTTTTACCCCAGTAAACGAGGTCGTGACTTCGTCAAACGTACGTCCCCCAATCCCTGGTAAGCCCTCGTTATTCTGAAACAAGGTGACCAAAACGGTACCTGGATTTCCGAAAGCTTGTATGCCCGAAGTAAGCACATCCAAATCTCCATCATTGTCATAGTCTCCCCATTGCACATCCCCAAACCCTCCACTGGTAAATACAAACCCATTGCTTGGAAATACATCACTAAAAGTATTGTCCCCGTTATTGGTGAAAATCTTGATAGTGGGTATATTATCCAACCCAAACCCCCCCATCAATAAATCCAAATCTCCATCATTGTCATAATCTCCCCAACTAATTTTACCATTTTTTAAAGGAGTAAGGTTACTGATTCCACTATCTTCAAAAGTACCATCCCCTTGGTTACGGTATATTTTAGTTTCCAAAACATCGCTTGAGTTTACCCCAAAGATGGCCAAATCCAAATCCCCATCATTGTCATAATCTGCCCAGGCTACCGCACTGGAATCCACTTGAGGGAGATTACTGATGCCACTATCGTCAAAGCCTCCACTGCCATTATTTTTCAAGAGACGAGTAGTAGGTATGCTGCCGAGGGTTCCGGTGACAATCAAATCCAGATGACCATCCCCATTATAATCTGCCCAGGCCGCGTCTCCCCCCAATAATACGGGAAAAGTGGCCGGACTTCTTTCAAAATTGTTTCCGCCTTGATTGATATAGAGGATGGCATCGGTAAACAAACTGTTGGGGAGTCGGCCCAAACCCATAACGAACAAATCCAAGTCCCCGTCATTGTCATAATCTCCCCAACTGAGCCCCTCTCCTCTAAGCCCCGTCAAGTTGGCTGCTTTGACCAAACTAAAAATCCCAAAATCAGCCGTGGCTGAAGTCTCGGCCGACAAGGCCGAGACCCCTCTATCATTGAGGCTCTGTATTTTATAATAGTATTGGGTTCCATCAGTAATTTGGGTATTGTCTTCAATGTAAAAGGTGTTATCACT
This sequence comes from uncultured Cytophagaceae bacterium, assembly GCA_937899305.1. GTDB lineage: Bacteria > Bacteroidota > Bacteroidia > Cytophagales > Microscillaceae > Microscilla. Next base: position 2,390 of record CALDJV010000221.1, on the reverse strand, counting down.
CAAGGTTTGGTCAGATACGGTATCTACAATGGCAAAACCGCTACCCGAAGCGGTAGAGCGATACACAATATATTTATTTTTACTAAACCCGCCACTCCAGTCTACCAGGAGCCTTCCTTTGGTGACATCAGTACTCAAACTCGTAGGCACGGTAGGTTTTTTCTCGTAGGTAAAGCTTACCTCCTGCGCAAAGAACGATGCCCTACCTGTACCATCTATAGCCTGTACACTCCAATAATATACTTGTTGACTAGCGGGTTCTGGAAACCCTTCGATTTTAAAGCTGTTTTTATTTTGGGCGTTACCCATTCTCAACACCTTACGAAAACCATAATTCAGGTTGGCCGGAGAAGATACGGATTCAGATACCGTTTCGTCTTCCTTCAGAGGCGCGGTACCAATATACACATTGTAAGTAAGGCCATTTTGAGGAGTAATGGCATCAGTAGATTTATCCCAAGAGAGTAACACACTATCTCCCTGAATGGTAGCTTTTAAGTTGTTAGGGACTGATGGAGGAGCGGTATTGACTTGAGTTGATATTCCTCTGAATATCAGTAAATTGGGTGATCCTATCCCGGCTATATCCAGTAAGCCATCATTATTATAGTCAAGTACTGTAATATCGACATGACTTTGAACCGAAGGTAAGTTTCTATCAATTTGAGTGAATAAACCACTTCCATTGTTCTGATAAATCACCGTATTACCCAAAATATCCAAATCGCCGTCATTGTCATAATCTCCCCATTGAGTGGCGATTTCTTCCAAATTGGCCCCATTATCAGTAAAACCCCCATTTCCGTCATTGACATATATTTTGGTAAACTTAGTAGTGGGGCTACTGTTCCCCGAGATCAAAATATCCAAATCTCCATCGCGGTCATAGTCGGCCCAGCTGGCATTGTGTGCACCAGAATTTGTACTTGATACGCCATCAATCGTAACACTTAATTCGGAGAAGGTAGCGTCCCCATTGTTGGTGTATATTTTCGTCATTGAGTTAGAGGGAAAACCTGCCCCGTCGTTAGTCGTGGCTCCAGTTAATAAAATATCTAAATCATCATCGCCATCGTAATCCCCCCAAATAATGGTACCACTAAATATCGTAGTCGGAAACGTAATCTTAGTTTCCATATTGGTCAAAGCAGTGAAGGTAAAACTACCATCATTGCGTAAAATTTTAGTATCACTGACTGTACTGGTTCCCCCCGAAAATATCAAATCCAAATCTCCATCATTATCAAAATCTCCGGCATCAAACGACAAATAGTCGCCACTTCCTACCAGGGTAGACGATTCATTGAGCTTTTTGGCGATTTCTACATCACCATCACTTCTTAATTCGTAAATATTGGTTTCTGAAGTAGTATTGAGTAACAATTCTAGTTGGCCATCGTTATCGGCATCAAACCAAAATACCGAAGCCCCAAAATTAATGGTGGGAAAATTATCATTGGGGGCAACCCCATTCACTGCTACATTGGCATCAGTAAGCAATCCCGTACCATCGTTTTTAAAAATTTTCACTGTTCCGGTAGGTACTGCAATGGTCACATCCAAGTCCCCATCATTGTCGTAATCGGCCCAATAATACCTACCCATAGGTAAGGTAGATCCTATCTCGATAAATTGAGCCTGGATACGAAAATTCATGAAGAGTAATAGAAAGCCCAGAAATAAAAACCGATAGCGTATTGTTCGTAAAGTTTTCCGCTTGTTTGCCATTTTCTAGAAAGTTATTTTGATACTATATTTATGAAGATTTATTTCAAATTGTAACTGATTGATGATCAATAATTTTTATTGGGTAAGGTAAGGTTTAGACCAAGAGTACGCGCAAAGAAGAACCAGGGTAATTGCTTTTGCCCCAGGAACCATACTTGAGGGAAACAGGGCCTGACAAAAAAATAAGAAGGGGATGGGTAAAGTCTCTGGGAATTGAAAAAAGTGGGCATCATATAATCATTAGGTGTCAACCAAATTGTCGTAATCTCAGTATTTCCGATTGAAGCCTTAAGCTAATAAAATTATCGTTAATAAAGTATAAAATTATTTAGATAAAAAGGTGGGTTTGATGCATTGTGTGCCTTGTGGCAAGCGTGCAATGCTGTTTCCTTAACACTACTCGAGTCCATATGGCGAGTAACGTTTCCCCCTTGTGGGGGAATTAAAGGGGGCTTTCGTGGATTACCACCACATACCTAAATCCTTAAGGAAACAGTATTGGGCAAGCGTGTATGGTGGTTTGGGTGATTGGTTTTTTGACTAAATGAAAGAGATAAAAGGAGTATTTGTTGCTTGTGATCCATCCGAACTCATAAACACACGCGAAGACGCGCAATGCTGTCAACTTAACAACTAATATGAGTTTTCAAGCATTCATATGC
>CALDJV010000220.1 GCA_937899305.1 uncultured Cytophagaceae bacterium | reverse complement strand
AAGTTTTTTTGAAGACACCATCAACAATATAGAGCAAGAAGAAGTGTATAGTACCTACACTGTACGCGAGAAAGTAGTGGCATTTTATTACACCTGGATTGAAACCCTTAAAAGCAATCGAAGCTTTATTTTGTCGGTTTACCAAGCCAAAAAGGATCGAGGAATTCGTTTGGAGGATTTCAAAGTACTGAAGGCCTTCAAGCATTCTTTCCAGGATTATATGACCAATCTGGTAAACGAAGGACTTGAGAGTGGCGAAATTGCCGAGCGCCCCTACATTACGACTCAATATTCAAAAGCATTGTGGGTACAAACGCTTACCATTCTTCGTTTTTGGATCAAAGACACCAGCCAAAGTTTCGAAAAAACGGATATTTACATTGAAAAGGCAGCCAATCTAGGATTTGACCTCATGGGCAAGACCGCTCTGGATTCGGCCTTTGATCTGGTAAAGTTTGCCTTTCAAAACCGAATGTAATCCACCATTGATATCTCAAAACCAATGATATCCCGAGAGTGTGCTTTGGCACTATGAACTAAAACTTGAAAGCATGAAGTCGCAAAAAAAAATACCCACTTCTAAGGTCCAACGAGCAACAAAATTTGTAAAAACTGGGGTAAAAGTAGGCCGAAATTATCTCAAGCATTACACAAAAAAGGCCATCAATCCTTCTACCAGTCGCGATGAGTTACACGAAGACAATGCCCGCGATATCTACAATTCTTTGAGCGAGTTGAAAGGGAGTGCCCTCAAAGTAGCTCAAATGATGAGCATGGAGAAAAACGTATTGCCCAAGGCCTATTCCGAGCGTTTTACCATGGCACAATACAATGCTCCTCCCTTGTCGGGTCCATTGGTGGTACGGACTTTCAAAAAATACTTTGGCAAAACTCCTCAGGAAATTTTTGACAAATTCAACATGGATGCGGTCAATGCGGCTTCTATTGGTCAAGTACACGAGGCTTTTGTAGACGGCAAAAGGCTGGCCGTGAAAATTCAATATCCTGGAGTGGCCGATAGTATCGAGTCAGACTTGAAAATGGTGCGTCCTTTTGCCCAACGCATTCTAAAACTCAACGAACAGGACATAGAAAAATACATGGGCGAAGTCAAAGAAAAGCTCATTGAGGAAACCAACTACAAACTCGAGCTTGAACGCTCAGTTGAGATTTCGGAGGCCATCCAAAAAGCTGAATTAGGAGACTTTGCCTTTACCAAATACTATCCTGAGTACTCAAGTGAGCGTATCCTCACCATGGACTGGATGGATGGGTTACATTTGCCCGAGTTTCTAAAAACCAATCCTTCGCAAGAAGTACGCAACAAAGTAGGACAATTGCTTTGGGATTTTTATGATTACCAAATGCATACCCTGAAAAAAGTACACGCCGATCCTCACCCAGGTAACTTCATGATGCAGGAAAATGGCACATTGGGGGTCATCGACTTTGGTTGTATCAAGGTCATTCCAGAGGACTTCTATGATTTGTATTTTGTAGTGCTACAACCCGACATCATCGACCAACCCGAGGTACTCGACAAGGCTTTGTACGCCCTCAACTTTTTGTATGAGGATGATACGGACGAAGAACTGAGGTTTTTCAAAGACATTTTTGAGAAATTGATCAATTTGCTTTGTCGGCCTTTCCGTTATGATACTTTTGACTTTGGCAATGATGATTACTTTATAGAATTGTACACTTTTGGGGAAAGCTTGTCTAAAATGAAAGAACTACGGGAAAGCAAAAAATCCCGGGGCTCGCATCATTCGCTGTACCTCAATCGAACCTATTTTGGGTTGTATTCTATGCTCAATGAATTGAAGGCTAATATTAAGATTACCAAGCCGTTTTAGATAAAAAACTCCTGCCAATTACCTCATCATCTGGCAGGAGTTTTTTTCTTTTACTTCACCAAAATATGCTTACTCACCCGCTGCTTCCCGATTTGCAATACCATTTTATACGTTCCAGGCAATATGCCAGTACGGTTCCAGAAAATCTGGTGGACGCCAGCCGTCTGGGATGCATTTACCAACGTTCTTATTCTACGCCCTTGCGCATCATAAATCGTGAGGTTTACGGCTGCCTTTTTATCCAAACGATAAGCAATTTTGGCTTCCGAAATCACCGGATTTGGATCATTGGTAAATTTGAAGTCGGCTGCAGTAGTGGTTTCTAATCCAGTAATGACCGCAGGCAACTGAATGTTAAACTCGGCCAAAGATACTTGGAACGCTCCATTGCCATGGGTACCAATCTGCATTTTGGCAGTATTGTAGTTATAACTCATATCCACCACATTGGCCGGATAAGGAAGGCCCTTGTTGTATGCTTCCCAAGTGGTTCCACCATCTTCGCTGACATATACGCCCAAATCATTGCCCACCAATAACAAATTGGGGCGGTCAATGGGACTAAACCACCCTGCACTGAAAGTACAGGGGTTTTGCGCTCGGACTGAAAGTCCTCTTTAGCCAACCCGTGTCGCAATGCGGGCAAGTTGCTCAAATTCGCAGACGAGACCCGATTTTTTCGCATTACTAAAGTATTGCACTGAAAGTGCAGGGTTTTAACCCAGAGCTGAGACCAATAAAAATACAAGAATGAGGCACATTGGGTAGGTTACCTGAAATGTCTTCCCAAGTAGCCCCAGCATCTTTGGTACGGTACACATGGCCACTTCCAAAACCTGAGAACACTACATAAAATGTGTTGTCTTCATTTGGATCAAATTCTACATCGATGGCCAAGCGATCAGGCAAGTTACTGGTAACATTGGTAAATGACGATCCCCCGTTGCTTGAGTATAAAATTTGAGGCCTGAGGCTAATGGTAGGGTCTTGGGGAGCGGTGGCTACCGCCAATTTATCTACATCAGAGTATGATAAACCAATGCTGGCAATGGGCATTGTACGGTCTTGTACTGGATTGGTATCATTGGGTAAACTCCAGGAAGCTCCTCGATTGGTCGACTTATAAATGGCTCCACCTCCTGCGTATAGCACTTTAGGATTTACCTTAGAAACTGCGTAAGGAGCCACAAAATGTACGTTGGTGTATGGTACCGATTGCCAGTCTAATACCCGCTGAAAGTTTTGCCCCTTGTCGTCAGAGCGAAACAAGGCCAAAAACTGAGCGGTGGCGTATACTTCGTTGTCGTTTCCAATATTGTAACGCGTAATCATACCATCTCCGCCAACTACTCGACGCCATTCTTTATTGCCATTATAGAATATAGAGGCATTGTCTTGCAAACCTCCTCCAATCGCCAACGGATCGTCTTGTCCAGTATCTATGCTATAAAACTGAACAGTTTGCAATCCTCCATTCAACCCTTTGTAAGAAACCCCAAAATCATCGGTACGAAAAATCCCGCCATCGCAGGCAAAGTACACTACATCAGGATTGTTCGGATCAGCTACTGCATCGTGGTGGTCAGCGTGAATATAATCAGGAGCGGTTCCCTCGGGTTCCCCAATTCCTGCATTGAAATTCCATTTTCGCCAATCGCTTACCTTGAGTAGGTTCGATCCTTCACTCGAAGATCGCCACACATCTACTCCCGCAGTCAACACTTTGCTAGGGTCGGTATCGTGCGCCAACACATAATGGGCAAACCAATACTGATAAACACTGTAATCTGTGTCAGATTTGAGTTCCCAAGTCACTCCCTGATCGGCTGAACGCAATAAATGGGTAGTTGCTTGAGCTCCTCCACCTACATTTACTGCTCCTACACTGGCATACACGGTATCAGGGAAAGAAGCCGATGCATCTAACAATACTTTACCATCATAGTCTGCGGGAAAGCCAGCCGTTATTTTATTCCAGTTTTGTCCTCCATCGGTAGAACGATACAAACCATATTGATCTGATTTAAAAACTCCACAAGCCGCTAATACTACCGAAGTATCCTTAGAATTGATTAAAATATCGGTTACCATAGGAACATCCAAAGTTTTGGCCCAGCTGGTGCCTGCATTGTGCGAAACATATAGCCCCTCAGTGGTGGCCGCCATCACTGTTTGACTCTTTTTGGGGTTAATTCGAATTTTTTGCACCCCAGTAATGTCTTCATTGGGCCAACTCAACGATTGGGTCCAGGTTTCTCCAGCATCAGTAGATTTCAAGATGCCCATCCCATAAGTTCCTCGCGAAAGGCGATCGGTTCGCCCACCATCGGTAAGTTTGTAACGGTATACTTCACCAGTACCAATATACACCGTAGAAGAATCTTCTTTTGGAATGGCTACTGCGCTCACTGCTTTTACCGGAAATCCAGTCGCTACCTGATCCCAGGCATCATTGCCTTCTCCACCAGTATAACTCCGCCAAAGGCCTCCACCTGCAGTTCCCACGTACATTGTTTTTGTATTTTGAGGGTTCAAACAAATGGCCAACGTTCGTCCTCCAATGTTATGAGGCCCGAGCGATTCCCATTCTGACTCTTGATGGGTGCGAAAGCTTGCCCCGTTGCGTTTGTAACGCTCCATTTCTTGTTGTAGCGTCTCTACCGGAAACTTCTTATTTGGGTAGCTTCTTTGGAAAGAATAACGACCTAGCGCCTGAAAAGCTCCAGTAGTAGGTATTTTTACCTCATCGTTAATCTTGACTTCACTTAATGATGGATGAGTTGATTTAGATTCAGCATTGGGCGAAATGTCCATTTGATAGGCAATAAGCCAAACAGTCACAATTAACCACAATAAAGCCAGGGTAATTGTTTTGGGTGTTAGTAGTCTTTTCTTCATATCAGTAAATGTTTATTGTGTAATCTAAAATTAACAGGCGATAACTACTCTTGTGAGTGGTTGTTAGTTCATCATATCATTTGACAAGTATTCAATGCAATATCCCCTAAAAGGATAACAGAAAAACTGTAATTATACATAAAAAAAGTCATCATCAATGATAAAACATCGATGATGACTTCTTGCAATCAAAAAATTTTAACTGACAAAATCAACCCTAACGGTCTTCTTTTACCGAGGTGGGTTGTCCGTCAATAAACTCTATGATTTGTACCTTTTTGATTCCCAAGCTCTTCAAATAGCTTCGGAAAGACTTGGCTTCCTCGAATTGTTGAAAGTTGCCCAATAAACGATAATAATCATTTGATTTTTCACTGTCACCAATTCTCACTTTGTAGCTTACTCCTTTCGAAGAAAAGTTTTTGGCTTCTAATTCCAACATTTTCCCCAAAGCATCAGCAATGGGTACTCTTTGTCCATTTTTAAAGGCGACAACCCAAGCTTTTTTCACCCCAATGGTAGACAGATAATCTCGTAATGTTTTGGCAGGTAAGTAATGATTGAAGTAACCCAAAGTATGCTTGATGAGTCCCCCTCTCTCTTCTAATTTGTAGCCTTTCACGTTGTTTTCGCGATACACATCAGTTTGTTGTTGCTTCTGAAAAGCGCCAATCTGCACCCTAAATACGATGCCAGACGGTCCTACAGGTCCATTTTGTACAAAGGTAGTATCGCCTCCTCCTTTGCGTTTTCGGCATTCGGCCAATTCTTTCTCTAAATCCTCTACTCTGGTTAACAATACTTCTTTCAATTGCTCAAAATCGTACTCTTTTCCTTTGGCCACCCGGTACATTTTCCGGAACGATTCCACCTCTTTTTGCAAGGATACCAGAGAATCCTTCATAGCTTTGAGTTTTTCGGGATGTCTTCTCAAATCACGCGCTTCTCTACGCAAAGCAGTGCGTTCTTCACGAGAAAGTTCAGGTGTAACCACCTGAAAGGCAAGTAAGAATAACAATGCTGAAAGTATGAAATATTTAGATTTGGATAGTTTCATAACTTTGATATTAAATAATTTCTTGTTGTATTTTTTGTTTCGCTTTAGCAGGAGCATCATCTATTTTTTGCAAAAATAAGAAACTTGTATTCATTCAAAAATGGGGTCCTTATTCTGCAAAGTTGATGATTGAGTTAATATTACTGATCTATGTACGATATTTTGACTCTAAAGT
>CALDJV010000219.1 GCA_937899305.1 uncultured Cytophagaceae bacterium | reverse complement strand
CAAAAAATGCCGCGGCTCTAGTCTGTCTAGCTAAACTTGTTTCATTACGCCTAAAATGCTCAAACATTCCATCCTCACACAAAACCATCGCGCTACCAACGGATGTCAGTGATCATTTTTTAACGGCTCCATTACTCAAGTTCTTAACGCTGACAGACTAAATGCCGAATCTGGCTGACGCATTCACAACTGTATTTCTTGTAAATTTTCTAAAGAAAATCACTGCGGAAGGTCAGTTGCTAATACAAAGGCTTCAAATAATCGCCCGAATTCATACTGAAGTGTACCTTACCGTACGCTATCTGATCCTTGGTCGTATTTTCCTGGTAATAAGAGGTACGCAAGTCTGCCATGGTTTCAGCAGTCATAGGCGCTAACTTCACCAATGCATCGTTTTCTTTGATATAAGCTTGCTCGTTTATATACAAAGCTTCGGTTTTGGAGCAACGCACCACATACCCCATCCGAGTGGGTATTCGATCTACATTGAGCACCGAAGGCCGAATGGCGTGGGTATACAACCGATTGGTAGAAAGTGGAATAAAAAAAACCGAATTGGGGTATAAGGTGACCGTGAACTCTTTGGCCAGGGTATTGTCTTCTACGCTGTTTTTCAACTTAAAATGAAGGCTGGTCAAACCACTTTTGCCTTTGTAACCCCAGTCATACCTATCGGTTTTGGAGGGTGTCAGCTGATCAAAATTGGCCTGATCGTAAAACGTACAGAACACAATCAATCCGTCTTTGCGCATGTCCTTGGTTTTGTCAGAATGTGCCGCAATCTTCGCTTTGGTTTCTTTGCTTTTGGGTCCTACATTCTTTTTATTCTGATAAATTTGGGCCAACACATGGTTTAGTTGGGTAGGGGTTTCAAACACCTGAGCCACCGCTTCGTTCAATGCCTGGATAATCTTATGGTCGGTCGCACGAAAATTATCCGTGGGGCCAGTCAAGTTACTCGAGCACCTCAACAAATAATAATGAAGCGCCTCCTCGTTGGCCTCGGTGGTTTGCTTAGATACTTCGGTCAAGTAGATTCCTTTCCGCAATGCTTTGGAAGGTTTGGTAGATTCGGTCAAATCTTGAAATGTATGTTCTGCCTCGATCTGGTTGAAATAGTCTTCACCATCGTTGAAAAAATCTCGATAATAAACGCCTACATTGTGAACAATGATGGGTACCTGACCAAGTGAAATCGTTTGATGATGGTGCTTGGCCTCCTCATTATAGTTATAAGATAACTCCTCAATGATATGGTACACCATTCCACTGGTGGGGAGGGTAGACAAATCACCGCATACATAAACTTTAGTTTGCTTGGTTTCCGTTTCATCATTCGCCTTGAGGAAATCGTGGACAACCAATCCGCAAAAATTCTCAACCAAATACTGCAATTCCTTGGCCTGCTGTCCCTCGTATGGCAAGGTAACCAATACGCTTTTGTTTTTCGAAATTTTATTCTCTGTGTTCATTGTCTAGTGTTTATGCGCATATCAATTATTTTCCGAATCCATTTAAAAATTAGTCATTTTTATCACCTTTGTTTCATTACCCGACACGACCACATGCCGCATGATGCCGCCGCCTCGTTTATCCCATAACATAAATGCCACAAGATAATAATCTCCGGCTGGAAGGTGGTTGAATTCAAACCTTCCCTCTTGGTCACACATGGTCTTTTTTGTATCGTGGTATCCTTTAGGATCGGGGGTAAACGTAGGCACTCCATCTTCAACATACACGTGTCCACCCTGCTTATTTTTGTAGATGTTGTTTAGTCTTTCTTCGGTATACTTGCTATAAGGCATCAATTCTATTCTGAATGCCTTCCCAAAACGCACCTCACCAGTTTTTGACTTAAATTTCGCTACTCCTTTTATACTTGCGTTCCCGGTGGTTTTGAACCACTTGACCGCTGCTTCGTCAAATTTGTTGACTATTTTGATAGGGTTGCTATTCTTGGGCTTTTGTGCATGGCTATAACTAGATAGTAAAAGTCCAATGATTGATATTGATACCAATAAATTATGTTTCATGGCTTTATGATTAGGTGAAGAATTCAATATGAGTGTTTATTGTATGGGCAATTCAAAAACTCATTCCCCTTCGTCCAAATTCAACGAGTCCTGAGCCATTTTGAGTTGGGCTTCCAAATCCTGAATCCGTTTTTCGTAATTCAAAATCCGTTTTTGCATATCATTTTCATGGCGACGGAGTTTTTCTTCTGACTCCAGCGACTCTAACAACAATTGCCTTACCCTACGCTCTGAGGTACGGGCTTCGCTCACATCACGAGAGAAAATAGACACCCCGGTTACGGTTTGGTGTTCATCATAAATCGGGTTGAACCAATATTCTTTGTATTTGGGCTTGAAGCCAAACACGGTTTCATCTCGCAATTGCATAAAGCTTTCTCCTCGCAAGGTCTTGGCATAATACCCCCTCCATTCATCTTCGTGTCCTTTTTCCAAGAAATCCATCATACTGGCTCCTACTTCCATTCTCAGCGGATGATCTTTGTATTTTTCTTTGTACTTGTCGTTGACCACCAATACCTCATATTCTCGGTTGAAGGCCACAATGGCATCTTCGGTATTGTTGATCAGTGATTTCAGGTTGCGTTCGGTTTCTTTCAAACTCATCTGGGCCAATTGCTGCTGCGAAATGTCCTCAATAAACAGCGATGCCCCAATCACTTTCCCGTTGTTGTCTTTGATGGGATTGTAATTGAGCAAATAAAAATACTGTTTTTCTCCGCTTTCGGATTGACGCAATTTTACAAATTTTTCACCTGAAAGTACGCGCTTGTAGTCATTTCGGTGCCTTTCAATTTCTTCATCAGCCATTGCCTCCAGCATATTATTCCCCAGCAACAGGTCTACTCCCTGCTCGAGGTACCTTTGGCGCATAGACTTGTTAATTGCGGTTACCCGATAGCTCAGATCAAAGGCAATCATGGCGTGGGGAGTACTATTGATCAATGCATCAAGGTTGGCTTCTTTGGTAGCCAACTCTTTTTGAGCCCGTCGCATTACATTTTGGGTATCTTGCAACTGCCGCACGTTTTTGCGCATGATTTCATCTTGCCGCTCCATTGCTTCAGTTTTGCCCCTCGACTCGGCCAATAAAACACGGGTTTGCTCATTGGCACGGGTAGCAGCAATAGAGGATGCCACGTCTTTGGCTATTTTTTCCACAAAAGATACTTTGTATTCTTCAATGTCGTGGAATGCGCCCAGCTCTAGTATTCCTAGTACATCAGCATTGACCAGCAAGGGGACAATCAAAATACAATTTGGGGTAGCTTCGCCCATCCCAGAGGTAATAGAAGCGTATTCATTGGGAATATCTCGTAAATAAATGGCGTTTTTCTCGATCCAGGCTTGACCAAGGAGCCCCTGTCCCTTGGCTATTTTCCTTTCCAGGTATTTTTTGGTATTGTAAGCATACGAGGCGGTCAGTTCCAAATAATCTTCGTTTGTTTCATTGTCCCTTTCTACCGTAAAAAAACCACCCTGATTGATTTCCAAGTATTTTACCAAGTTAGAAATCAAGTCATTTCCCATTTCGGCCAAGTTTTCTACATTGGCCCGTAAAATCTCGCTAAACTTCGCAATACCCGCATTGGTCCAATAGCGAACTCGGTTTTCTTCCGACACATTCTTCAGGCCATCTCGCATCTTGGCCATAGCCACTCCCAAGTCTCCTGAATCCTGAAACAACACAATGTCGTTGTCAAATTTATTATCCCCAATGCGTAAAGCAAACTTCCGCAGGTTTACCAAGTCTTTGATCAACGTATTGAGATGATGCGCCAACCCCATAAACTCATGGCTCTTGGTAAAGGGGCGTTTGGGTATCTCTCCACTTAGCAACTTTTTTACATATAAGATGATGACCTGGAGGTCATTTTTCAGATAACGCATCAACAATTGAATGGCAAAAACCATGATCAAAATCAATACAGTTACCAACATAAACTCCATTACCAGCAAAATATTCAAATTGTCATTCAGCAAGTTATTCGTTTCCTGAATCACAATGTTATTTTTGTAAATCAAGTCTCTTACCAACCCTTCCAACTCTTCCTCTAGCGGGTAAATTCTGGAATCTATTACTTCGGCAAGCTCCAAGTCATACCATAAAGCAGTCTTATCTGATGCTCCCGTCGCAGTCAAATGTTGATACACCCAGCGCTTGACTTCTCTTTCTTCTATAGAGCGTATAGACAATGTTCCTCGCTCAATTTCTTTATCAAGTTTTTGGAGATTGGTTTGTATTTCGTAAAAAATATCCTGGAGATCTTCTCTTTTGTATTGGGCAAAGAGTCCAGTAAGCTTTTCAAGGTTTTTGTTGATTTCTTCTCGTTTCAACTGAGCTATAGCACGCAAAACCTTGCGTTTTCTTTTGCCGTAGCGCTCCTTATCATCGTAAAAAGTATAGACTTGGCTTCGCAGTTTGACTACTATTTTTGCAATGCCCGCCTGAAGTCGTTGCGTGTATTGGTTTGTAGGTTGAAAAACCTTGGTGACCTCATCATTTTGCTTGATGGTGTTATTGGTAGCGATGTAAGCAACCAATATGGTAATGATCACAAATAGACCTACCAACCCAAAACTCGCGATCAGGCGGATTCTTATTGCCCCAAAATTAAAGTTGAATTCTCTGCCAAAAAGTTTTGCCATTTTTTAAAAACTTACTTATTCTTGAAGAGTCTACCCATTCTGTGCAGGAATATACAATGAAAAATTGAATATCGAATGCTACCCAAGCAGGCTATTGTACAATAATTTGCAATTTTGATGCCTTGAAGGATGAAACCCAAAATAGTGGGTGCATTTTTGAGCCATTCCCTCTTTGAATTGGGCCTTGTCTACATTTTATTTGGACAATCAAAGCCCACTTATAAAAGTCGCGATTGTATATTTACGCTATAAAGTATTACCCAAAATCAACCCCTCACCCCTATTTAAAGTCTCTATGAAGCCCGTTCGTCATCGCTTTTCAGCGCCCAAAAATTACTAAAGGTTGGCCTTGATTTCATCAAGTATTTTCCCTCCTCCACTTTGGAGTATGTTTTGAGCCAATTGTTTTCCCAGCTCTTCGGCCTCCTGAAAGTGTCCACTTGTATGTTCTTTTACCAATTTTTCGCCTCCCAAACTAATGATTCCACCATTGAGGGTAATTTGCTCGTTTTGCAAGGTAGCCAAACCAAATACCGGAATGCTACATCCTCCCTCGAGGGTCCGTAAAAAAGCCCTTTCGGCTCTGAGGCATTTTTCGGTAGGTTCGTCATTGATGCATTGCCTAATCAAAGACCGTTTTTCTGTATCCAGATTTTGGGCCGCCTCAATGGCAATGCACCCCTGCCCTACCGCAGGAGTAAATTTATCGATAGATAGGGTCTCTACAATATAATCGTGGTAGCCCATGCGATGTACTCCGGCATAAGCCAAAATCAAGGCGTCATAGCTTCCTTTCTCGAGTTTTTTTAGACGAGTTTGCAAATTTCCTCGCACATCGGCAGTACGAATCTTAGGATAATAATGCTTTAGTTGGGCAATTCGGCGGGTAGACGATGTTCCAATAATGTAAGAACTATTGAATGTATCAAGGCGAGCGGCTCCATTAAAACTAATGACTACATCGTTTACCTGTTCTCGTTTACTGAACGCAATCAACGATAAGTCATCCGCCAAACTGGATTGTACATCTTTGGCGCTATGGACCGCAATATCAATTTTTTTTTCTCGAAGTTGTTCTTCTAATTCTTCGGTAAACACTCCTTTGCTACCGATTTTTGAAAGCGCCTTATTTTGAATTTTGTCTCCTTTGGTTTCTATGATGACAAGTTCTGGCTTCGCGCCTCCTTTTTTTAGCAGCTCAGCTACATACTGCGCTTGCCACAAAGCCAATTTGCTTCCTCTGGTTCCAATTTTGATATGCATGAAACAATCCTTTATTTTACTCCGACAATAAGCTTATTTATTACGTTAACT
>CALDJV010000218.1 GCA_937899305.1 uncultured Cytophagaceae bacterium | reverse complement strand
TTAGAAATTTCTTCTTCAAAAATATTTGTCAACCAATCGTTTACCTTCATGTCTAATACCAAATGGACCCGATCTGGCCCCTCGTTTTTTACTCGATGAGGGTCTGACAAGCGAAGATACCAACACTCACCTGCTTGCATGACTACCCGTTTATTATTCAAGTAAAATGCTACCTCATCGTGGGTAACAATGGGTATATGTATTCTTACGGTGCCATCTTCAAAGCTTAGGTCATAATCCACGTGTTCTTTGATTTCTGACCCACGGGATAGTTTCATCAAACGAACCGCTTCCAATTCACCCTGAAAGGTAGCCAGGACTTGTTGAAAATAAGGGCACGTTGCCAAAAAAGGAGTATTGGCAAACTCCTTACAATTGGGGTCCGCATAAATCATCATCACCGGATGTTCAGCACCTTTGGGTCCTCGTAAAGGAATGACACTCCAGGAGCCTTCATAATTCTGTTTCACAAAGTGGTCAATCCAAGTAGAAGAGGCCGCTTCAAGTTGTTGTAGGTCTTTTTGTAATAAGTTGGGATCAAAATGAAATGGAAGTTGGATACAGTCTTGCATAATGTAAATATTGAATCTTTACCAATATAACAATAACAAGTCCAATGATGCTAAGACATCGCGTCCAAATCAGCTTCATCTTCCAAAATAGAGCGAATCATATAGTCAACTCCTACATCGTTGGAGGTGTACAACTTGGCAAAACGCACCTCTTTTCGCCCCAATAAGGATATGATTTTCTGAATATGATGCCCTTGCGCATACAATTGCTTTACCTTGCCGGTCAGTTCTTCTAAATATTGCAGTTTGGCTTGCATGTGTTTTTTGCCATCTTTAAGGCGAGGATGATGGGCGCAAAACAAGGTGTCGAAATCATACCGAAGCACCGTTTTGATAGATTGAATCATTTGGGGTACGTGCTCATCTTGGCGAGTAAATTTGATTTTACCCAAATACAGGTCTCCTGAAAATAACCAACCTTTGGATTTCTCCAAAAAGGAATAGTGATCGGATGCGTGCCCTGGAGTAAAAATGGGAGTCAAGGTATATTGACTGGTTCTAATTTCTGGGGGCAATGGTTGTAGACCATCGGTAGGAATCATATTACCAAATACAAACTTCTGATAGTTTTTAATCTTAAAACCAGTCTTTACCAGAGATCGGGTTTCGTTGCCTGCCCAAATGGGCACTTGAGGATGCTGAGTCTGAAGCGCCTTGATATTACCAGAATGATCTTCGTGGTGGTGAGTCAGCGCAATTTGTTCGATGTTTAATTCTTGGGCAAAATGCAAAATATGCTTTTGCATTTTGCGTTGCCCACTATCTATCAACAAACCATCCAGCCAATACACATGGACAAAAAAGAAGGGCTTTCCCCAGTAGGAATGCCCCATTTTAATTGCTTTTACCTCGTCGTGCTCAAAATAATGTACTTGGCTCATTTTTTCAGTTGGTAGTTTTATTTAGTCCACGGTCCACGGTCGATAGTCCATAGTAACGCGAAGCGGAACCGATTAATCATCGCCTGGCGCAACCCGAAGTCCTGAGCGAAGCCGAAGGAACTAGCCATAGAACCATAAGCAAAGCGTTAACCATAGAACAATTTAACAACGAGCGAAGCGGAACCATAGAACAGTTAATTATCCTCCTTCGTAATAGGGACTTGCTTTAAAATACTAGAAACAATCTCAGAAGTGTTGATGCCATCGGCTTCGGCCTCATAGTTGAGCGAAATACGGTGGTTGAACACGTCATTTACGATTTCTTTGATGTCTTCAGGCAACACATAATCTCGTTCGTCCATGTAAGCCAAGGCTTTAGCAGCCAAATTGAGGTGAATGGTAGCCCGGGGAGATACTCCAAACTGGATGTACCCAGCTTCTTTTTCCAAACCGTAATCTTGGGGGCGTCGAGTGGCAAAAACCAATTCAATGATGTATTTTTCCAAGGAATCAGAGATGGTTACCTTGTTGATCTCGTTGCGAATACCAAAAATATCAGACTTGTCTAAAATGGTATTGACTTCACCCGAGAAGCTCATATTTGACATTCGCCGCATCATATCCAGCTCGAGTTCTTTGCTGAGATAATCAATCGAAACTTTCATCATAAAACGATCTACCTGAGCCTCGGGCAGGGGGTAAGTACCTTCGTGTTCTACTGGGTTTTGAGTGGCCAGTACCAAAAAAGGTGCATCCAAGTAATAAGTAGTTTCACCAATGGTAACTTGTTTTTCCTGCATCGATTCCAGTAGTGCGGACTGTACCTTGGCGGGCGCCCGGTTTATCTCATCGGCCAAAATAAGATTGGCGAAAATGGGCCCTTTCTTTACTTCAAACTCACTCTCTTTTTGATTATAAATCATCGTACCGATCAAATCGGCAGGAAGTAAATCAGGCGTAAACTGAATGCGCTGGAACTTGAGCTGCAATACCTTTGACAAAGTACTGATGGTAAGGGTTTTCGCTAATCCGGGTACCCCTTCTAATAAAATATGACCATTGGTAAATAGTCCGATCAGCAAGCGATTGACCATGTAGTCTTGTCCTACCACCACTTTTCCAATTTCCTGGAATACTTGCTTTATTTTGCTATGATAGTTTACTTCTAAAGTCTCGTTCTCTTCCATTATTTCTAGTTATACCCAAGCTGATAATTCAACAGTATACCTCTCATATTCACTGTCCGGTCTGTTTTTAAAACCCAGAATTTACCAAGTCGAGAATCTCATCCAAGTAAATTCTTGAGTTGGCCAAACGCGGAACTTTGCTTTGTCCTCCTATTTTACCTCGTTTTTTAAGCCATTGATAAAAAGTACCCTCGGGCACACTATGAATCACTGGTTTGATCAAAGCCAGATCCAAATGACGCTTGGCGTCATAATCAGAGTTCACCTCCCGAAGTTTTTTATCCAATACCTGCGAAAAAGAATCAATGTTGGAAGGTGGGGTGGTAAACTCAATAATCCATTCGTGTCCACCTTTGCTGTTATTTCCCAAGTATACCGGGCCAGCGGTAAAATTAGTCATGACTGCACCCGTGGCATTGCAGGCTGCGGTAATGGCAGCTTCGGCATTTTCAATGATGACTTCTTCGCCAAAGGCATTGATGAAATGCTTGGTACGGCCGGTAATCTTGATTCGATAAGGAGCCAACGAGGTGAATTTTACTGTGTCGCCAATTTGGTAGCGCCATAAGCCCGAACTATTAGAGATGATCATCGCATAGTTTTTATCCAACTCTACCTGATCGAGGGTATATGCTTTGGGATGGTCTTTATGAATTTCGGAAAGCGGAATAAACTCATAGAACATGTCATAATCTAACAATAACAACATGTCATCTCGACTAAAGTCATCTTGAAGACCAAAAAAACCTTCGGACGCATTGTAGGTTTCCATGTACTGAATGCCAGGCACCAAAGTATCGAAAAGTTCCCGATATGGATGGAAAGCCACTGCTCCGTGAACAAAAATTTCGAAATCAGGCCAAATTTCTTTGATATGCTTCGCTCCGGTCATTTCCAGAATTCGCTGAAAAAGTACAATAGTCCAAGTAGGTACTCCCAGCGCACTGGTAATGTTCTGCTGAACAGTTTCTCTGGCCATTGTCTCAATTTTTTCTTCCCAGTTAGACATCAAGGCAGTTTCTAACTTGGGAGAGCGTAGCTGGTGGGCCCAGCGAGGCAGTTGATTGACAATGACCGCGGATACATCGCCATAATAAGTACCTGGCCAATGGGGGTTAGGGGAGAGTGAACCGCCAATAGAAAGGCCTTTTCCCCTAAAAGTACGACCTTCGGGCATGTTTACCATCACCAACGAAAGCATATCACGGCCACCACGAAAGTGACACTTCAGCAACGTTTCCCGAGAAACCGGAATAAACTTACTACGAGCGTTGGTAGTTCCAGAGGATTTGGCAAACCAGTTGATTTTAGAAGGCCATAAAATGTTTTGTTCCCCCTTTAGCATGCGTTCGATGTAAGGGTACAAATCTTCGTAGCTCGACACCGGAACTCTCTCCTGGAACTGTTCAGGTGTTCTGATGTCTTTGTAATGATACTGTTTCCCCCACTCCGTGTTTCTTGCCAGTCCTACCAACTTCGTGAACATACGTTGTTGTACTTCCTCGGGGTGGTTCATAAAGTGCTTGATCTTAGGCCAGCGCCTTCTTAAACCCCAACGAATGACATTATCGACTATGCTCATATTAACTCATTATAAAATTGTAATTCTTAGCATTAATTAAATGACAAAAATAGACAGATTGTTTGAAAATGCATACTGACAAGTTTCATTTGATAAAAACACAAACGATGACCCAATGCACTATACCTGATAATTTCAAACACTTTTACTTGCCTATATATCTTAATTTTATAAGGATACTACCCTATCTAAAATATTGGGATTGGCAACTTTCAGATCAAGGTGAAGCTACCTATGATAGAATAAAGGCAATATTTGCCATCGTATCATTCAAATATAAAATTTAGTTTCGAATGATCATTAGATTTTATGATAATAATCCTCTAAGACTGGATAAATCAACCCACCAGCGCATTTTTTACTCCTGAAAACCACAAAAAAGAGGAGCCATCAATAGATAGACTCCTCATTATATTTTTTCCATTTTACTAACTGACCTTTCGCAGGTCAAAAATTTGTTTATTCCTAATAAATACCAGTTCCGAAGTTCAAGTTAAAATCTCAACAACTGGGTTTCATT
>CALDJV010000217.1 GCA_937899305.1 uncultured Cytophagaceae bacterium | reverse complement strand
CTTTCAGTCCGAGCGCAAAACCCCTGTACTTTCAGTGCAGGGTGGTTTAGTTGTAGTAGGTGTAGGCCTTACCCTCGTAGTCAGTCGGCTTTACCTACAAAATAGCAAGCAAGCAAAAGCGCGACAACAGAGTAATTTGGAAAGTAAACAGGTTTTAGAGAAAAAAAGCAATGAAATCAAGCAGTTGAATGCTGATATCGCTGACCAGTCCGAAAAAATACAAAAAAACCAAAAACAGATACAGCAGAAGGACAAAACTATTGCCGAAAGTGAGCAACAGACCATTTTGCATCAACAATATATTCACGATAGCAAGGTATTTACTGGAGAAATACAAAAGGTGATGTTGCCTGATATAGAAAGGCGACGAAAGGTATTGCCCGATCATTTTATCTTATTCGAACCAAAAGACATTGTCAGCAGCGATTTTTATTGGATAAAGAAGGTAAAACCTTATGTGGTGATGGTGGCTGCGGATTGTTCGGGGCAAGGGGTGCCAAGTGCTGTAGTTGGAATGTTGGCCATTTCTTTTTTGAACAACATTGTGCAAGATAACATGCGGTTGAGTGCAGGTAAAATTCTGGATCAATTACGAGAAAAGGTACAGCAAACGATTAAGAAAGAAGAATCGGAAGAGGAAGAACAAAAAGGTCGGATTGAAATGGCCCTGGCAATGCTCAATACCGAAACGATGGAGTTGCAATATGCGGGTGCTTACAACGCCTTGCACCTGATTAGGCCCACCCAATCTCTCCAGAACTTCCAGTTTACAGCCAACATACGATCTATGCAACAAGGAGAATACACCCTGCTGGAGATCAAAGCCGACAAACAACCTGTGGGTCATTTCATCAAGGAGAAAACCTTTACGACTCAACAAATTAAATTACATAGAGACGATAAACTTTATATGTTTACCAATGGGTATGTAGACCAACCCAACTATAAAAATCGGCTATTCAACAAGTCGCAGTTAAAAACACTCTTGCTTGAGATCCACGACAAACCCATGGCAGAACAAGAAGACATCTTGGCCAAGACTTTTGCCGATTGGAAGGGAGACCGCCCTCAGATTGACGATATTTTGTTGATGGGGGTACACATCGATCAGGAATGGTTTCAAATGTATACAAAGAATAACTTTAGTTGGTAGTTTTTTTTAGTCGATAGTCCACAGTTTTTTTAGTTGGTAGTTTTATTAGTTTTCAGTCCACAGTAGCGCAAAGCGGAATAATTAGCTTTGCTGAGTTCGCCAAGGTTCAGTTTAGTTATTATCATATTTGCGAAATTAAGAAAATAATAGTCGCTTCGCGGAGCCATTTAACAATAGAACAATGAGCGAAGCGGAACAATTCAACCCTTTGCCCCTTCTTTTTCTTTCTTCGAAACATTTTCGCGACTTACCAGAAAAATACCCGCAAAAATAAGCAAAGAAAACACAATTTTTTTAGGAGTCAGTTCGTCCTGAGCAGCCAATACCGCAATGATGCTAGTAAGTACCGGCTGTGAGTAAATGTAGAAGCCCACCAGGGTAGAATTTACAAATTGCAATGCCCAAGCGTTCAGTAAATAGGCAAGGTAAGTAACCCCAACGATGATAAATGCCAGCGTAAGGTATACCCAACCAGGCATCACACTCCATTTGACCTCCATCAACTCCTGAATGCCAAAAGGAAACACTCCTATGCACCCAAACAAAAATACCCAACTAATGACGGTATAGGCGTGGTAACGGCGCATCAGGGGTTTGACTACAACCAGGTAAATGCCATAAGAAGAAGCATTGATGAATACCAATATGTTTCCGAAGGTATTTTCTCCTTTGAAAGAAAAATCTCCCCCTCCAATGAGCATGACGGCTCCAGTGGCGCCAAACAAAATACCCACTGTCTTGAGAATGGTTAATTTTTCTTTGGCAACAATGACCGATACAATGAGTACTACTATAGGAGAAGAAGTAAGAATGATGGAAGCATCGATGGGTACCGTCATCGATAGCCCCTTGAAGAAGAGTAGTTGATTGATGATGACCCCAAACAAAGCACAATAAGCAAAACGGAAATAATCAGAGGTTTTTTGTACTTTTTCACGGATGACGAATCGCCTGAGTAACCAAAACAACAAGGTGGCTCCCCATACCCTCAATATAATAATGGCAAATGGCTGGAGATAGGCATCTTTCATCACCTTTGAGGCCACTACATAATTGATGGCATAAATCAGATTTACAATAAACAAAGCCAAATGAACTTTGACTAATTTCTTATCCATTCCGTTATCAGGTCTATTCTTTACAAATCGAGGTAAACATACAACTAATTTGGTGAAAAGCGCCTGCTTTTTATATATTTAGGTTTTGCATAACAAAAGCTAACCCACAAAACTGTTGAAACTAGGATAAGTGCATATTTAAACCCGATGTACAACCAAAAATCAGAGGTTGAATTTGTACTTAGTAGGGAATTGTAAGGATGATGATGTTTAGTCGAAATACCCCTTCCACGGGTCTAAAAGGAATAACCAGGCATTGGAGAAGTGATCTCATTGCCGCAGTGAGTGTTTCACTGGTAGCCCTTCCCCTTTCCATTGGAATCGCCTTGTCGTCTAACCTTGGCCCAATGGCAGGGATTATATCCGCAGTAATAGGCGGTATTGTAACTACTTTTTTTCGAAGCAGTCAGGTAGCAATCAATGGGCCTGCTTATAGTCTTATCGTAGTAACCGCATCTGGTTTGGGTTTGCTAGGTGGTGTGTCGTATCTATTGGCTGCTTTTGTGGTAGCAGGTGCCATACAGCTCCTCATTGGATTACTCAAATTGGGTAAAGTCAATGATTTACTGCCTGCTTCGGTCATTCAAGGTATGTTGGCCGCAATTGGGATCATGATTTTGGCCAAAGAGCTCCATGTGGCGCTGGGAGGTAAAGCACCTACCAAAAGTACCATTGATGTGCTGTGGGCGTTACCCAATACGTTTATCAATCAAAATCCATTGAGTACGATTGTATCTGCCCTCAGTTTTTTGATCTTGATTTTTTATCCCAGAATCAAAAATAAGATTATCAAATTTATTCCTGCTCCGGCCTGGGTACTTATTTTTTCTATTCCTTTAGTATTTTTACTGCAATTTTTTCAAGATCAGGCCATCCCCCTATTGAGCCGAAGCTATCAGATAGAACCTGGTTATTTGGTAAACCTTCCTCAGGACATGGCAGATAAATTTACCTTTGCCGATTTCAGTAAGATCGATACCGGAATTTTTTGGGTTTTGGTCGTACAGATTACCCTATTGGCCACCATAGAAAGCTTGGTAGGTAGCCAAGCCATTGAGAAAATTGATCCCTACAAACGCCCCATCAACGCCCATCGCGATTTAGCCTCAGTAGGTCTTGGTACCGTTATTTCGAGTTTAGTGGGCGGGTTGCCTACCATCACGGTCGTTACCCAAAGTTCGGTCAATGTAAACAACGGGGCAAAAACCAAGGGAGCTAGCTTCTACCATGGGGTTGTTTTGCTCATCTTCCTGTTCTTCTTTGGTTTTATGATCCGAGAGATTCCCCGTGCTGCGCTCTCCGCAATATTGGTATATACGGGTTACAAACTTTCTGCTCCTAAAGTTTTCAAAGATGCTTATCGTAAAGGTTGGGAACAATTGGTCATTGTATTGTCTACCTTGTTTGCCACTTTGTTTTTTGGGCTTCTATCAGGCATCGTCATTGGAGTTTTCACTACATTGGGTATTCATCATGTGTTGTGCCAAAAAATCTACCGAGCTTTTGCCTCCGAATTGCTGTTTTCTAAGGTATTACACAAAACCGAGGATGATGACACCCACCATGTTCAGGTGATTGGTATTGGCAATTTTTACAATCTATTTAAAATAAAAAAGGTTTTGGAAACGATTCCTGAACGACAGCACATTATTTTAGATTTTACCAAAACATCCATCGTAGATTTTACCGTACTGGAGTTTGTACAGGGATACGCCAAGAGCTACAAGCAACACAATGGACAATTTGATATCGTGGGGCTTACCATACACAAAACAACCTCTAACCACCCTAGCGCATTGCGGGTATTGCACCGTCCGCAACGTCAAACCTTAAACCAACGCCAACTAGACCTCCAACACATTGCCACTGCCTACGACAGCGTATTGCGTCCTGAAATACATTGGGACAACGAAGGCCTGAAAAAATTCCCTTATTTTCGAAGCAAAACATTGGAATACAGCACCAATGTCATCCAGGGAGTACACGAAAACTTTAATACTCGTTGGGAGGTATACGATATTACTTATGAAAAAGGCGCTTTGTCTGCCGCTGAGGTATATCACTCTACCATTCACGTTTTGTACTTGCCTTTCAAAATCCCCCGTTTTGTCTTGGAAGAGGAAGCTTTACTGGATAAATTGATGAAAATGGCTGGATTTGGCGAAATAGACTTCGAAGAACACAAAGAGTTTTCGTCTAAGTTTTTGTTGCGAGGGGCCGAAAAAGACAAGGCATACATTACTTATCTTTTCAATAAAGAATTAATCGAGTTTCTACAATCACAAGAAATTTACCACATAGAAAGCAATGGTACTTCCATTTGTATTTTTAAGGGTACCCGCTATGCCAGTCCTCCTGAAGTGAAAAAACTACTCCAGTTTGGCTGTAATTTGTTGCAGCATTTGAGGATTTAGTTTTTTTTTGAAAACTTGGTAAAACTTTAAAAATGTTATTTTTGTATTTTTTATTTTC
>CALDJV010000216.1 GCA_937899305.1 uncultured Cytophagaceae bacterium | reverse complement strand
GGCAAAGCCTCGGGAGAAGGCTTTTATGAGGCCATTCGTGGTTACATTCAGCGGGTAGTACAAGAGCGAGGCAATGCCATCAATCGTACCCCTTTGCAGTTTCAACTAGAGAAAGACCAGGAATCTCTGAAGGACCAAAAAACTTTCTTGCGTTTTCCTTCCAAAATGATCGAGGCGGCCGATGGTACTTTGTACATTTCGGATAGTGGGCACCACCGGATTCTACGCATCAATGGTGAGGGCAAGGTGTTGGAAGAAATTGGTGGGGGAAAACCAGGTTTTCAAGATGGAGGCTTCGCGAGTGCGGCTTTTTATGAACCCCATGGTTTGGCTCTAAAGGGAGATTTCTTATATGTAGCCGACACCAAAAACAACCGAATTCGTAAGGTGGATTTGAAAAATAAAACGGTAACAACCATTGCTGGTAATGGAAAATTAGACTATTACTTTGGCGAAAAACGCTGGAACGAATCGGTGAACCCAAATAGCCCTTGGGATTTGTGGATAGCGGACAACCAAATGTACATTGCCAATGCTGGTAACCACCAAATCTTGAAAATGGACCTGCAAACCGAAGCGGTACGACGCTTTGCGGGAAGCGGCCGAGAAGCCCTGATCGATGGCAATTACCACCAAGCGGCTTTCAATCAACCCAGTGGTTTGGTCAAAAATGGAAATGTCTTATACGTAGCCGATAGCGAAGCCAGTGCCATCCGAGCCATCGATTTGGCCAAACAGCAAGTAACTACTCCCTTGGGCAAAGGATTGTTTGAGTTTGGTGATGTAGACGGCAAGGCAGACCAAGCCCGGTTACAACATGCGGTAGGACTCACCTTTTACCAGAACAAGATTTACATTGCAGATACGTACAATGGCAAGGTCAAAACATTTGATCTGAAAAGTAAGCGCCTGAAAACTTTTGTATCGGGGTTGAATGAGCCCAATGATGTGTTGTTTGTGAATAACCACTTGTGGGTGTCAGATACCAACAATCACCAAGTACTCAAAATTGATTTGAAAACGCTGAAAAAAACAATTGTGAGGGTGGAAAAATAGTTTTTGGGTTAAATGATTGCGTAGTTTAAAGAAAATTACGCAATCATCTAGCTATCTCAAGCTCAATTAGTGCGGTGATATTTTACCATGCGCAATTGATAATAAGCCGTATTATCCTTGACTCCAAAATGCCCCAGACTCGAAAAACTTTTTTGCCCATCTTGCCCAGGAATTTTGCAAGTATTGCGACCCCATACAATACAACCATAACCCACTACTTGGTCGGCACTTGTCCAGATAGTGTATACATGGCGGCCTTCATAACCTCCAGAGCTATTCAAATCACTCAAAATGTCGGATAGACCAACCAAACCAAAAAAAACATTATAAGTACCTGGATAAAAGCCATTGCTAGAGCCACAAGTAGGAGTAGCCGCCAGACCAACGCAATTGGTGAGTCCCCAATTGGCCCCAGCAATGCCTACAAAGGTGTCTATGCTATTGGTGAGCGCACCTCCCAAGTAGTAATTACCGCCATTGAGCAAGTCGTTTCCGGAGCCTCCTTTGATGGCTTTGCGGGATAGTGTAACTCCCATAGAGTGAGCAATGACATCTACCTTACTTTGACCAGTATAAGCTTTTACCGCCTGAATAAAAGCCCGAATGCGCTGAATATGAGACTTAGAATGATACTGTTGGGCGGCTAAACTGGCGTTGGCTGGCCCCCAGGTAATGGCATAAATCTCAGATTGTTTGTAGCCATTTTGTAAAAAATAACTGATAGAATTGGTCCAGCCGGTTTGGCCACTGCTCGAGCCAAAGGCCTTGTCGGAGTTGCCATGAATAAAAATGACAGGTTGGTTGTTGACTGCATCACTGTTATTTTGTCGGCCTCCATAACTTCCCCCATCCAAGCTCAATCGGGCAAAATCGTAGCTGCCATATCCATTGTTGTTGAGCCATTGACGAAAATGACTGGTAAGACCACTTTGCAAATTGGCCGCGCTTTGGCTTACCGAGCTTGGTATGGGCATGGGCTCCGTATTTTGGCCAGGGGCTACCTTGTGATCAGATGGATTACAAGCTGGCAAAATGAGCCACAAGGCCAGGCATCCTCCTAAAATAATTCTTGAAAAGTTCATGATTGGGTTTTAATTGGGTGAATTTAAAATTGATTTTTAAGAAGAGTTAATTTACTTTATCTAATAATCCAGAGGGTGGGTTTTGGGGTCAAGGCGTTGCTTTGGAGTGGTTAACGGCAAAAAAACATAGGTGAGTAATTCTCTTTTGAGCGTCTAAAAATTTAATGTGAAATTGATTGGGCAAAAAATGAATACCACAATTCCCAAAGGTTTACTAACTTTACAGAATGAATTTTTTAGAAAGTGGTCATTAAAAACTACCTAAATCACCTTTAACTCAAGAATACTGATGGCGAAGAAATTTCCCTCCTATATACAATTAGACATGATGGACTGTGGGCCTTCATGTGTAAAAATTATTTCAGAACATTACGGCAAGAAATATTCATTACAATATCTCCGGGAGCAAAGCTATATTACCCGAGAAGGGGTGTCGTTATTGGGAATCAGTGATGCTGCTGAAGCGGTTGGGTTTCGAACCATTGGGGTCAAAACTACCTTTCAGCAATTGGCCGATGAAGCACCTTTGCCTTTCATTGCGCATTGGAACCAACAACACTTTGTGGTGGTGCATAAAATCACCAAAAAGAAAGTATTTGTATCCGACCCCGCAGTAGGATTGGTGACCTATGATCGAGAGCAGTTTTTGAAACACTGGGCCAGTACCCGCGAAGGAGGTGAAGACAAGGGAGTAGCCATGTTGATGGAGCCCACCCCTGAGTTTTACCAAAGAGATTCTGATGAAAAAATCAACAAAGCCAGTTGGCGTTTTTTGTTGGGGTATTTGGTTCGTTACCGTAAGTTTTTACTCCAGTTGTTTTTGGGGTTGTTATTGGGCAGTTTACTGAGCATGATCTTTCCTTTTCTTACCCAGTCTGTGGTAGATATTGGGATCAGTACCCGCGACCTGGATTTTATTTATGTGGTGTTGATTGGTCAGTTTGTCCTCTTTTTTAGCCAAACTGCGGTCGATTTTATAAGGCGCTGGATATTGCTACACCTCAGTACCCGCATCAATATTTCATTGATTTCCGACTTTTTGATCAAGTTAATGAAGCTTCCCATTGGCTTTTTTGACACCAAAATGATTGGAGACTTGTTGCAACGGATCAACGATCACCACCGCATTGAACAGTTTTTGAGCACTTCTACACTGTCCATTTTATTCTCCTTTTTCAATTTTATTGTATTTGGAATCATTCTCGCTTTTTACAACCTCTATATCTTTTTGATATTTTTAGTAGGAAGCATACTATACATTGCTTGGGTGTTGGCGTTCTTGAATTGGCGTAAAAAACTAGACTACAAGCGTTTTCAGGAAATGTCGCGTAACCAAAGTAGCCTGATTCACCTGATTAACGGAATGCAGGAAATCAAGCTGAACAATTGCGAAAAACAAAAACGATGGGAATGGGAACGTATTCAGGCCAAAATGTTTAAGATCAATGTAAAAAGTGTGACCCTGGAGCAAATTCAGCAGGCGGGAAGCTTGTTTATCAACCAAAGCAAAAACATCCTCATTACGTTTTCGGCAGCTTATGCTGTGGTCAATGGTTCTATGACTTTGGGAATGATGCTGGCGGTACAATCCATCATTGGCCAGCTAGATGGGCCGATTAGCCAAATGATCAACTTTGTGTATGAAATGCAAGATGCCAAGATCAGTTTGGAACGCCTGGGAGAAATTCATGACAAAGACAACGAAGAAGAAGATGGCACCCCGCAAATTACCATTTTGCCCGACGGCAAAAATCTACATCTCGAAAATGTAACTTTTCAATACGAAGGGCCCCATTCTCCCAAGGTGCTGGAAGACGTAAACTTTACGATTCCCGAAGGAAAAATCACCGCAGTAGTGGGTACCAGTGGTAGTGGAAAAACGACTTTGCTGAAACTCTTGCTTAAGTTTTATGACCCGGTAGATGGAGCGATCAAACTTGAGGGGATTCAACTGGGTAACTTGAACGGCCGAATGTGGCGTGAGCGTTGTGGTACGGTAATGCAAGATGGATTTATTTTCTCTGATACTATTGCTCGCAATATTGCCGTGAGTGATGAAATTATAGACCAACAACGATTACGTAAAGCAGTTCAAGTAGCTAATATCCAAGAGTTTATAGAAGGGTTGCCATTGGGTTATAATACCAAAATTGGCCAGGATGGAATTGGAGTAAGTGGAGGACAAAAACAGCGAATATTGATTGCTCGTGCGGTATATAAAAATCCTGAGTTTTTGTTTTTTGATGAAGCCACCTCAGCCTTGGATGCCAACAATGAAAAAATCATTATGGAGAATTTGAACGACTTCTTCAAAGGCCGAACTGCAGTAGTAATTGCCCACCGCCTAAGTACCGTAAAAAATGCTGACCAAATTATTGTACTCGAAAAAGGTAAACTGGTAGAGCAAGGCACCCACGTAGAACTCACCGCCCAAAAAGGTATGTATTACGATTTGGTGAAGAATCAATTAGAACTGGGAGGATAAAATACTCCGCGAACTGCTTCACGGAGTTAAAAATTACTTGATAAAAAATTCAATTCTGCGGTTCTTTTTCCTGCCTTTGGGTGTCTGGTTATTAGCTATGGGGTATTTACTGCCCTCTCCGAT
>CALDJV010000215.1 GCA_937899305.1 uncultured Cytophagaceae bacterium | reverse complement strand
TTAGTAAACCAGCCTGGAACCACCGAGTATCATTGAGCGTGCCCATCAATCACGCCCATTTATTACAGTTCAATGGACAAATCGCCAATCGTTTGGCCACCGAAGCGCAGTTGCACGAAGTATTCAGTTATAACAAAGTGGCTCCTCCCGAAAGGTCTATGGGTTTCGAGACCCGTTATTTGTTTACTCCAAATGACCAGTGGAGGTTTGGGGTTACTTTTTTCCAACAACGTACCGAAGTCTCCACACTGAATCGCCCTCTGGCCGAAAACTTCATTACTGTAGGAGAACTACAATACACTGGGATAGAGGCCGAACTAAGCTTCAGGACCCGACAATTACTGGTGAGGTTTAACTATACCCACCTTACTCAAGGAAGCGAAGATTATGCGAATCGCAATTACCAAGACAGCCTATTGGTACAATCCATGTTTTTTAGCAATACGCCCAACGACATGGCCAAGCTGTTGTTCAGATATCGGTTTTTCAACCAAAGAGCAGCTATTCAGGCCAATGTTCGAGCCATGTGGAACTATGAAGCGGCCCGATTCGATACCGATGTCTTCACGAAGACTTTATTTGACTTGTGGGAGTTTACGGCGACCTCAGTAGACGAGCTGGAAGAGGCTCAGAGATTTAGAAAGATTTTTGAACAACAAAACCCCTACAGTTTAGACGCACGACTTGATATTTCTGCTTCTCTAAAAATCAGTGACAATATCACGGTTTCGGCGTATGTGTTGAATTTACTAGCTACCAACAAAGCGCGAAGGTATACTTTTGATGATGGTTTACAAGCCAATGAATTAAAAGCCGACGACGCTAAATTGGGTGTCAACGTCATTACTGACTTCCTTTATTCATACCAAAGGTTAAAGTTTATTGAAGAACCGACTGTATTTGGAGCCAGAGTGAAATTAACCTTTTGATACATAAGTGAAATCCAAAGAACTACATTTATGAAAGTTTTGATCAAATTTTTATTGACCTTATGCCTGGTTTGGTCCACATTGGGTACACTTCAAGCCCAGGTACGCCCTGAACCTTATTCAAACTGGTTTTTTGGTGACAAAGCCGGGTTGAGTTTTGAAAAAGAAAACTCGCAGTTTTACAATAAAACTAAAGTAACCAAACAAGGGAAACTACAAACGCTGGAAGGATGCGCGTCTATTTCGGACATAGACGGTAATTTGCGTTTTTACACCAATGGGGTAACGGTTTGGAACTGGGACCATCAACGCATGGTCAATGGTTTTGGTCTGAAGGGGGACACGAGTTCTACCCAATCGGTGATGATTATTCCAAAACCAAAAGATAAAAACTTGTATTATATCTTTACCCTTACTCAAGGAGTATCTGGAAATGATTTGTATTACTCGATCGTAGACATGAGCCGACAACAGGGCTTTGGGGAAGTCATCACCCGCAATGTATTATTGGCCAATAACATGTCTGAAAGGCTGACCACTACCCTAAACAATAATGGGGATGATTATTGGGTACTTACCCATGAAGCCAACAGCAATCGTTTTTTCTCCTTTTCTTTCGACGAAAACGGAATCAATACCACCCCAGTCATCAGCATCATAGGGTCTCGGCACGTGGGTACTTGTGGTAGCATTGGCTACATGAAGAGCCGCTGTAATCGCTTGGCGGTGGCCATTACCAACTGTGCTGGGGGTACCGACCAAGACCGGGTAGAAGTATTCGACTTTGACAATATCACTGGTAGAGTCACCCGACACGTAAAAACTTTTAAAATTCCCAATGCCTATGGAATAGAGTTTTCGGTGGAGTCACGCTATTTGTTTGTTTCAGGCTGGCATGGGGGCAAACTCTGGATGATTGACCTAAGAGCACGCCCTGGAGTGAACCCAAAGCAAGTGATTGGGGTGACCAACACCTATGGCACCCTGGGCGAAGTAAATAGTTTTGGAGCTTTGATGATGGGCCCTGACCAAAAAATTTATGTGGCCAAGAACAAATCGGGTTTCTTAGGTACCATTACCGGGCTGGGGGCTTACGATCCCAAAGCGGTGAGCCTGGAAGGTAGAAAAAGCACTTTTGGTTTACCCAATGTACCTCAGTTTATTTGTGAATGCGACATTGACCCTACCCAGATTGTAGCCATGGATTCTGTTTGCTTGAATTCCAGTCTCAAGGTGGAAGCCAAAACGTTGTTGCCTCCTGAGGTAACGGTGACTGATTCGGTGCGTTGGCACTTTGGCGATACCCAGGTAGATTCGATTGCCAATACTAGTTTTGACAATCCAGCGTATCACCGATATACGAAACTTGGTCGTTACGAGGTCAAACTGTACCAAAAATGTATCAATACCAATCAATTTTTATTCGTAGGATCTCACCTAGTCAAAGTAGTCGATTGTTCCCGGATCATTGCCAGCCGAGTATGTATTGGCGATACTACTCAGTTTTACTTTCTCAATGGAGTCAATCTTGCCGTTACCTCCATTGAGTGGGATTTTGGTGATCCGGCTTCGGGAGTCAACAATACCGCTAGTGGTATACTCAACCCCAAACATTATTATGCTAGTCCTGGAAGCTACACTGCAAAAGCTACCGTAGTGTACGAGGATGGTTATACCAACACCTATACTACCCGAGTTCGAGTTTATGATCGTCCATACATCAACTTGGGCAGGGACATCAATATGTGTTTGGGAGATTCGATCCCTGATTTGTACGCAAAATGTAGGCTGGATAGTAACATTACTGATTATCTTTGGCACGATGGCAGCGATAAATGTTTTTATGTACCCAAAGGAGACGAAGATTTTATATCATTGACTGTGACCAGATTTGGTTGCTCAGCTACCGATACGGTATGGATATTACGAGATAGTTTATCATTGGGGCCTGATCGGAGAATTTGTCCAGGCGATTCGGTGATACTAGGTACCGATAGTCGCTGGGAAGAGTACAAATGGAGTACAGGTAGTGATACTACTACCATTTCTACGGACTCTATTTTAGTGGTCAAAACCGCCGGAGAATTTGTGCTTACTGCCAGTCGAGCAGGTTGTACAGTGAGCGATACCATAGAAGTATTCATTACTACTCCGCCCGATCCGGGTTTTCCGGCCGATACCGTCATCTGCCCACCCAATCAATCGCTGTTTTTGAATGCCAGTCAACCCGATGCCTTCGTCACCTATTTGTGGTCTACCGGAAGTGAACTGGCTTACCAAACCATTACCGAATCGGGCCTTTATTGGGTAGAGATTACCAAGGGAGATTGTAAACGGCGCGATTCCATCCAGGTAAGTATTGTCCGACCCCTGGAGCTACCTGATACCATATATGCTTGTTCGGCCGATAGTAGTGCTACTTTGTTGGCTGATGTAGGTGTACCAGAAGCGACTTATTTGTGGAGTACTGGAGAAACCACTTCGGCCATTATTGCCAAAACAAGGGGGTGGTACAAGGTCACTGCTACAGTGGGCAGTTGTGTGCAAACCGATTCTACTTTCCTGAATTATGGTATTCTTCCTGAAATCAATTTGGGGAATGATACCACGGTGTGTGAAGGGCCGCTCATTCTGAATGCATTTCAGAGAGGAAAGAATTATACGTATCAATGGAGTAATGGTGTTTGGGGACCCATCAATCAGATTGACCAAACGGGTTGGTATGTGCTTACCATATCTAATGACACCTGTGTGGCAACCGACTCGATTCTGGTCACGATTCCAGAAGTAGAATTAGGCGCTGATCGTAAAGTTTGTGCAGACGACGAAGTATACCTTAGACCTGAAACCATCCTGGATGGGGCTACCTATACCTGGAATACCCTCCAGACCGGAGATTCCATACAGGTATTCTCGAGCGGCCAATATTATGTAACGATGGAGTTTGAAGGTTGTACCTTGTCTGACACGGTCAATATAACCCTGGTGCCCAAACCAGACCCCAATCTGGGGCAAGATACGGTGGTGTGTGACCCCAACCAACCCTTGGTGCTTCGTACTGGAGTGACTGGTACCGATGTGACTTATCTATGGAGCAATGGCTCTACTGATTCTACGCTGACCGCAGATTCTAGTGGGGTGTATTGGGTAGAGGTGAGCAATGGCGATTGTGTGGGAACCGATACCATTACAGTAAATTATTTGGAAATCAAGTTTCCTCGGGATACCTCGGTATGCGTAGGGGAAAAAGTTTTGTTAGATGCGCAACAGCCATTATTTGCGACCTATCAATGGCAAGATGGTTCCACTTTGCCGGTTTTCTTGGCCGATACTGCCGGCCTTTATTGGGTAGATATTACCATGGGAGATTGTGCGCGGCGAGACAGTATAGAAGTGGTGTATTCCTCGGGTATTGCGCTTGACCTGGGAGCCGATACCACCATTTGTGGCAGCGATCCTCTGGTGCTTCACTCGGGTAACCCAAATACCGAATGGTCTACCGGAGAAACCGGGGAGAGCATCACGGTCAGCACTACCGGAATATATGTAGCTACCTTAGACAATAGTGGTTGTGTCACTCAAAGTGCCATTCGGGTAACTTATTTGAATGAAAGTGTCTTTGATCTGGGGCCCGACCAGACCATTTGTGATCAAGATTTTTATGTGATTGATGCCTCACAAGGACTCCACCCTGGGGTAGACCCGAGCATTGTGAAATACCAATGGGCCGATGGCGATACTACTTATTTTAAATCGGTAAATCAACGTGGATGGTACAAGGTCAAGTTGAATTTTATGGCTACTTGTGCTTATGAGATT
>CALDJV010000214.1 GCA_937899305.1 uncultured Cytophagaceae bacterium | reverse complement strand
CCATTGTCATCATTACTGATAAGGATGGCAACTTGGTGTTTGCCAACAAAGGATTTTCGGATGCCTTGGGTTATAACTGGCAAGAAATGACCGAGTATCCTTTGTTTCATTTTGTCCACGAAGCCGACAAACAAGCTACTAAAGATTACTTTAGGGAACTCAATGAAAATATTGGGGTAACCAAGGAAATTATCAACCGATGTATATGCAAGGACGGGGGTTATAAATGGATAGACTGGCGAGCCATCTACGCTCGGGACCACGTATACGCAGTAGCCAATGACATTACGGCACGCAAGCAGCAGGAAATCAAAATACAGGAGTTACTCGAACAAACGATTCATACCAATAAGGAGCTATCTGCCTCGCGTGATAATTTAGAAAAAACCCTCGAGGAGTTAGAAATCCGAAATTTTGAGTTAGACCAATTTGTATATAAAGTTTCACACGATTTAAGGGCTCCACTCACTTCTATATTGGGGTTGGTCAACTTATCGAAACTAGACGGCGAAAACGCAAAAAGCCTGCTAGGCTACATTCAACTCATTGAGAAAAGCACCCTAAAACTTGACAATTTCATCAAGTCTCTGCTTGAGTATTCTCGCAGTGGTCGCGCCGATATTGTGACCGAAAAAATTGATTTCGAAGCCATGATCAATGATTGCATCGAGGATTTGAAGTTTATGAAAAACTACGACCGAGTAACGCACGATGTCACGGTCAAGGGAAGTCAAGAATTTTACAGCGAACCCCTCCGTTTGCGCATCATACTGAACAATATCATATCCAATGCCATCAAATACCAAAATATTTCTGCGGATAGCTTTCTAAACATTTATATAGATCTTACCGGAGACAATGGAGCTGAATTGGTATTCAAAGACAACGGCATAGGCATTGCCAAAGAATACCAAAACGATGTTTTCAATATGTTTTTTCGGGGAACTGAAAATGCCGAAGGCTCTGGCCTGGGTTTGTATATTGTAAAACAGACCGTTGATAAAATGAAAGGGCAGATTTCGCTGGAAAGCGACTACGGTAAAGGAACTGAAATCGTACTGAAGGTACCCAACCAATACGAGCAGTTTTTAAATCAACAAAACAATCCGGTAGATGAGGCTGAAACGCACTAAAAATTTATCTCAACCAAAATAAGAAGCCCCAATGCATTGAACATTGGGGCTTTTTTGGGTCTTTACTCGTTTTTTAACACCTTTACTGGATTTACCGACGCCGCCTTAAACGCCTGAAAACTGACTGTCATTACAGTGATGCCTACCGCCATTAGGGTAGATAATATAAACACCAACCAGTTTTCCCACACTTCAGTCCGGTAAGCAAAGTTCTGTAGCCAATTGTTCATAAAGAAATAGGCCAACGGAATGGCTACGATGTTGGCCACCAATATTAGTTTTAGAAATTGTCGGGATACCAACACCATCAATTGCGCTACTGAAGCACCCAACACCTTACGAATACCCATTTCTTTGGTACGCTGCTCAGCGGTAAACGATGCCAAGCCAAATAGCCCCAAACAAGCAATGAAAATCGCTAATCCAGCAAAAGCCAATAAAACCTGGCCCTGTCTTTCGTCGGCCTCGTACTGCTGGGCAAAAGCTTGATCTAAGAAATAAGGCTCAAATGGGTGTTTTTGGTCAATCGTTTCGTAGGTGTTTTTAAGCGAGCGAAGCGCTGCCGAAGCATTTTGTCCATTGATTTTTACAACCAACTTTCGAGGTTTTTTTACTAAAAATAGCGTCAGTGGCTGAATTTCATCGTGCAATGAGGTTAAATGAAAATTTTTCATCACTCCCACTACTTTTGCTTGGCCAATTGCCTTACCCAAAGGTTTTTGCCAACCATATTTTTTCACCAAGGCTTGGTTGACAATGGCTCCCTTTCGTTTCGCGTCTTGTTTTTGGAGGGCCCGCCCTTTTAGTATTTGCACCCCCATTGTTTTGATGTAGTCTTCGTCTACCAAAAAAACATCGGTGTGCCCTACCAATTTTTTACCATCAGATTGCTCGATGCCTATCCCCCAGTTGTCGTTTTCGTCGGCTCCTTGTACCGCAGTGGTACTCGTGATGTTCACAATATTAGGATCATTTGCCACACGATTTTTGAATAAACTCACCTTCTCTTTAGTCTTCCCTTTTAAGTCTATGATCACCATTTGGTCCTTGTCAAATCCCAAGTCTTGTCGATTTACATAGTCTAGCTGTCGGTATACGATCCAGGTGGCAATCATCATGACAATGGATACGGTAAACTGCACCACTACCAACCCCCTGCGTAAAGATGCACCTTTTTTGCTACGGCTAAATTTTCCTTTGAGTACCCATACCGGATTGAACCCCGCCAGAAAAAAAGCTGGATAAATTCCGCTCAGTACCCCAATACATAACGTCACTCCTATAAATAACCCTACCAAAGTAGGTTGCTCTATATAGTTAATAGTCAGATCTTTGCCTGATATTTGATTAAAGAATGGCAAAGTAACCTCCACCAATAACAATCCAACGATCAATGCACAAAATGCCACCAACATCGACTCCAACAAGAAATGTCTCACCAATGAACCGCGATATGCGCCATGTACTTTCCGCACACCTACTTCTTTGGCACGGTTGGTCGATTTGGCAGTGGCCAAATTCATATAATTGATCCCGGCAATGATCAATAAAAACAGCGCAATTGCTGAGAATATGTAAATGTAATCCATACTTCCCCTTGGTCCAATTTCGTCGGCATTGCCTACATTTGACCTCAAATACATATCACCCAGCGCTTGTACGTCAAACCAATGCTTAAACTCCTCTGATTCTTTTTGATATTTATAAATCAAGTTTTTTACCCGCTTTCGGAATGACGCTACCTTGGCATTTTTTTTCAACAACATAAAAGTATGTCCATTGGCGTTGTTCCAGGCAGTAAAAGATCGAGTACTTAGATCTAAACTATTGAGTGATACCAATGCCGAGAATCGAATGTTGGTATTTTGAGGTAAATCTCTAATCACTCCGGTTACTTTTGCTTTTTGTCGGTTGCCAATGTCTACAATTTGGTTGATTGCAAGTCGAGCGCTTCCAAAAGCTTTTTTGGCCACTGTTTCAGTCAATACAATGGCATAGGGCTTGTCAAGGGCTGTTTTAGGGTTCCCCAGAATAAAGTCATAATCGAATATCTTGAAAATACCAGATTGGGTATAGTACACCTTTTTTTGATAGAATTTACGCTCTCCAGTAGCAATAAAAGCCTGTCGTTTTTTATAGAAATAAACGGCTTCTTCTACTTCTGGAAAATCTTTTTTTAAGGTGCTGGCGAGTATGCCAGGGCTCAAAGGAATCTTTTTTTCTTCGGTAGGTATTTTAAAATGAGAAATTACTCGATAAATACGGTCATAATTTTGATGATGCTTATCAAAACTTAGCTCATCTTGCATATACAAAAAGAGCATCATAGCACAGGCGATTCCTACCCCAAGTCCTAATAAATTGATCAAGGTACTTACTCGATTTTTGAGCAAGTTGCGGAAGGTGATTTTCAAATAATATCGAATCATGAGGAATATATGGTTTAGTTTATTTGGTTATACAAGGTAGCTGGCTTCTTATATTACTAAATATCATTCCTAATAAATATATTACTGATAATCAATCATTTGCAAAATCACTCATTCATTCTACTGTCCTACTTTTATACAATAGTTGTACGATTTCGCACATTTCTACGGGCCATAGCGTTGATCAACATCAAATTTATTTTATAGATTCTAACGATTATAATTTCGCCAGCCCTCTTCGTAATACTGTACTAGTTTTTGGGTATTGAGGGTGTTGATTTGGGTAGGAAGTTTGGCCATGTCTTTGTCGAAATACAAAAAACTATTGATTACCTCTGGGGTGAGGTACCGTAGTTGGTTTTTAAAAGCGGGGGTTTTCTCAAACAACTGTTCGTTGAGGTAATTGGCCAGCTTTTTCTTATTAAAATGCTGATTGGGACGCGCCAAAGGGTAATTCAAGGCAATATTGAATCCCCACTGACCAAAAGAAGGCACATTGACGGTATAGGGTATTGTAGTTGGAAACACTTCTTGCAAGGTACGATTGATACACCAAAATGCCTTGCGGGCAAAAAACGGAGACGTAGACTGGGTGACCATTGCCCCATCTTTGGCCAATCGCCGTTTTACCAGCGAATAAAATTCTCGAGTGTAGAGTTTGCCTACATTGATATCGTTGGGATCGGGCAAATCAATAATAATGAGTGAATAGAATTGTTTGGCTTCTTTTTCTACAAACTTGAAAGCATCTTGATTGAACACTTTTACTTTAGGGCTTTCAAAAGCACCTTGGTTCAACTTTTTAAATACCGTATGTTGGCGTCCTAGTTTGGTCATCTCAGGATCTAAATCTACCACATGGATTTGTTTTACCTCTGGATGCTTGAGTACTTCGCGGATGGCCAAACCATCGCCTGCCCCTAAAAATAATACCGATTCAGGTTTTTTGGCCAAGGCCATGGGTACATGCACCAATGATTCGTGGTAGCGGTATTCATCAATCGAAGAAAATTGAAGGTTTCCATTGATGTACAAACGCGTATCATCTTTCCATTGAGTAATCACCAATCGCTGATAAGGCGACTGTTTGGTATATACAACATCGTCTTGATAAAGAAATTGCTCGAAAAAACCGCTGATGGTGAAAGCAGCAAAAAAGCCAATGATGTACACTATCGTAATCAGCAGGGTAACGGCTACCATTCGCTTGAACTGGGCCAGTTGGGCTTTGAAAACAACCATATTGAACAAAGCCACACTCAGGTTGAGCAAACCAATAAAAAACGAGGTACGGGTAAGCCCCATGTAGGGCAACAAAAACAATGGAAAAAGCACTGAGGCAATGAGTGCTCCCAGATAATCAAAGGAAAGCACTTGAGCCAAGGTATCTTTGAGATTGAAATACCCTCGAATAATACGGGTCAAAATGGGGATTTCCAGCCCCACCAAAGTGCCAATACTACCCAATAACAAAAAGGCAATTAAATAATAGTTTTCGGTGACCGCATAGCTTACGTAAAGCAGGGCCCCTGAGGCTCCTCCAATCACTCCTAGCCATACTTCAATAATAATGAAACGATCTAACAGTTTCTTGTCAGAGATAAAGCGTGACAAGTAGGCACCCAAGCCCATAAAAGACAAGAATAGTCCAATGGTGAGCGAAAAGTGGAGAATACTGCTTCCTAAAAAATAAGCCGAAATGCTACTAATGAGTAATTCGTACAAAATGCCACAAATAGCAATAATAAAAACCGATACGAGTAGTATCGGTATGGAAGCTTTTTGAGTAAGACTTGTTTGAATGTTTGTGGGTTTGTTCATGAACTTAATACCGCCGCAATAATAATACACACTCCCAAAATCAAAGCACCTGTTACAATCGCCAGAGCCACGTTGCCATCTTCGGCTATTTGCTTAGACAATGAGCCAGGAGTAATAACATCGATGAGTTTGAATGCCGCAAAGGCAATGGCCATACCAATGGCTACAAAGATGAGGGTTTCGATAATTCCATCTTGAATACTAATTCTTGTAGATGGAGCTGCTTCTTGCAAAAAAATGGTTAACAAATTCATATCCAGATAGTTTACTTACGTTTTCAATTATATATTAGGTGAGGGAGCATCTAAAAAATAACATACCCAATTAGTAGTCGTTCTTTCACGAATATATTTCGTTATTTTTCTTGCCCGTAGCGCTGCTATGGGAAAGAAAAATAGCCTCATCTACCCGCAAAACCACTGGCTATAATAGGGAGACTATTTATTACATCCTCCTTTATTTTCCTCCTCGGCGACTCCCTCCTCGGAAACTGCGACTCGAGCGCCCTCTTAATTTTCCAGAACGGTTTCCAGTACCATAGTACCCCACCCCTGCTGCTCGTTGTTCTTTTTGATACTCCCGGATGACCCGGTCGTTGCGAAATGAAGACACCCACCAGCCTTGAGAGCCAGACATATATAACATGACCAAAAAAACAATGGTAATGCCTACGATTAGAAGACGGGTGTAATCTCTCATAATCTTACAAATTTCGTTGGAAACTAAACATACTATTTTTTTGTATGAATCACAATAACTGTATAGCAAATAACCTGCTAAACCTTTCTGGCTTTACGCCAAAAAAACATCAATAATATGGTAATACTAAAAAATGTAGCGAACATAATTTGGAAATAGTGCGCTATCAACCTGGTACCTGTTTCTGTAACTTTGAAGGTAAATCGATATGATTGAGGGATAAGGTTACCAGTTTTACTCCCCATCCAATATATCTCAGCAGAGAGTTTACCATCTTTCATCGCTTTGAAATTGAACGTTTCCGCATAATTACCTTCGCTCCAGGAACCGTCTTCTGGATCGTATCCGCTTTCGTGCCAAAACTCCATTTCTTTTTCGTTGATCACCTGGTCGTCCTCATCTAGCAGGCTCAAACCAGCCATCATCCAACTTGAGGAAATGTCTCTATTTTGTACTTTTATTTGATACAATACATTTTTTTTTACCTTGAAAATGGGAATGCTAAAAGAAGAGTCTTTGGTATTATTGGCCAAAATATGGCGATAAAACTGCCCCTTGGGTTGCTGATTAGCGTTGCTCAGCATGAATAGCAAACTTGCCAATGTTACACCTCCAGTAAGCCAAAATACAAAGGCCCGAAGACTCATTTTTGAAAAGGGATCACGAAACGCCATAATAGAATGAATGGTATTACATCAATTGATCATTTTTTTATTCATGCCCCCTCAATCTTTCCCATAAATGCTAATCAGGATCAGTAACAGCACGCCTGCCCCCCAGAAAACCCGTTCAAAATACCGGGCAGCTACCTTGCTCCCAGCAGCATTGATCTGGACCTTGATCGTATTTACCTGGGGCACCTTTTTGCCTAAGCTGCCTCCTGCCCAATATACTTCTCCCGATAGTTCTTCGGTTTTGGTGGCTTTGAAATAGCTGATTTCTCGATAATCGCTTTCGCTCCAATAACCATCCGAATCGCGCCCACTCTCGTGCCAAAACTCGGCTTCAAACTCGTTAATCACCAAATCGTCGTCGTCTTGTAGGCTCACTCCTACTCCTAGCCATGTGTTAGACAGTTGCCCCGACTTGAGTTGTATCCGGTAGATTTCTCCTTTTTGCACCTTAAAGGTCGGAATATTAAAGGAAGAGTCCTGAGTGATATTACCAATTTGATGAGAAAATGAAGTAACTCGCTGACCGCTCACTCCCGATAGCCAGCCGACAAGTCCAACCAACAGAACAATGGTGGTGATTGAAATCAGAAACTCAAAGTTCCCCATCTCAAATAGTTTGTATTTGCGAAGAC
The DNA here is from genome assembly GCA_937899305.1 of uncultured Cytophagaceae bacterium. Lineage (GTDB taxonomy): Bacteria > Bacteroidota > Bacteroidia > Cytophagales > Microscillaceae > Microscilla. Next base: position 4,457 of record CALDJV010000214.1, on the reverse strand, counting down.
CAGTCATTTTTTACGTTTTGGGTGATACTCGTCAACATTTTAGTCAAACCTGCCTACGACAACTCAGTTCATTGTCTAATCACCACACTACTAGACATTTTTCGGTTGTGGAGACACAAACCGAGGCGGCCGCGCCATTGGCCGTGTCCCCACGGCTAACTTGGGCTAAAATGTTTAGTAGTATGCCTAATCACCTTGGCTGATGTGCTCTACTGAAAAATGTCGTCAATATGCTTTGAATAAAATATTGTCTCGTAATAAATATGCTTTTTTGTGAATAAAATAAGGTTTACACCAATATTTGAGGCTTTTTTATCTCTTTATTTACACTCAATTTATTACTTTAGAACATAAATAAGAAGGTTAAACACAAGAAAAATACTTTTTCCAGGCATTTACTTAAACAACGCAAGCCAAAAATTACTTTAAATAAACAGAAGTACCTTTCTGGTTCGCTTTTACCGTTAGTTGCTCATTTAAGGCAAAGTAATTGCGCTGTCTGTTCTCAATACCACAAAGCAAATTATCAAATAAACATTATACCAACACAAACTCCAGCCAATAATCGCTGGCTACTGTGAAAAACGAACTATTACTTAAAATCAGGAATAGCACCTTAATCAGTCACCTTATGAACCATTTAAGAAGTTGTCTTACTTGCTTGATAATTTGTGGAATAGCCCTCCAGGTCACTTTTGCCCAAACGGGCGATAAAGTAGTATTGGAAGCTACGATTGCGCTCGATAAAAAAGACAAAGCCCAAGTAGATGCTTTGAATCGCCTTACGATTATTGAACGAAATACCAACTTTGGCAAAGCCTACAAATACGCTCAGAAGGCCGAAAAAATAGCCAAATCAATCAATTATAAATTGGGGCTTGCCACTGCCAAAATCAACATGGGAGATATGCAAATCCAAAATAAGCGTTATTCCCGGGCAGCAAGATACCACGAAGAAGCATTCAATTTGCTGAAAAACCTCCTGGATAATAATCAAATTCCGAAGCAAAAGATGTTGACTTTTATCAACCAAAGCCTCGTACCTGCCACGCGTCTGTTGGATGCGATGCTCAGACCCAATCGCAAAGAACGCCGAGCGATTCGTCGTTACAAAAACATCAATGGATTGGCGGCTCCTTTCATTGCTGAAGTAAATGCCACTGCTAAAGCTGAAATAGAGAAGAAAAACGAGGAATTAAAGAAGAAAGAAGATGATATCAAGAAAAAAGACGAAGCCATTCAAAACAAAGAATCTGAAATAGAAAACAAGGACAAGGCACTGAAAAAAACCAACTACCAGAAACGTTTATTGGCTCGCCAAAAGTTTTTATTGTCTCTGCAAAAAGATTCTCTTTCTACCCAAACCGATACCCTGGCGCGTAGTTTGGAACTCAAAGAACTGATAGAGGAGTCATTGAAAGACAGTCTCTTTTTACAGGATATGGAGAAGAAAAGCATAGAGCAGGCTAAGGCGCTCGAAGAAGCCAAAAGCAAGCAACTGGCAGCCGAAAACAAACAAAAAAAGTTGATCATTCAGTTTGCAATCGGAGGAGGAATCATTGTGCTGATATTGTTGGCATTGGTCATCAGGGGTTATTTTAAGCAACGCAGGGCGGCTCGCTTGCTTACCCTCCAGAAAAAATACCTAGCTGATAAAAACGAAAAAATTACCAAGCAAAAAGAAGCCATTACTGAAAAACACCAAGAGATCATTACCCAACAAAAACAACTTCAACAGAAGCACGAAGAAATTACTCGACAGAAAGAAGAGCTCGCCCTGAAAAACGATGCCATTACCAAGAGTAACCGAGAAATTTTGGCTCAGAAGGATGAATTGACCGAAAAGAACGAGGAAATCAATCAAAGAAACGAAGAGGTAAGGATGCAGATGGAATTGATTGAAACTCAAAATGAAACCATCACGCAAGAACAACAAATTGCTGATGCATTGCTGTTGAACATTTTGCCAGAACAGGTAGCCAACGAATTGAAAGAAAACGGTAAAGCCAAAATACGCCATCACGACTTGGTATCGGTGCTTTTTACTGACTTCAAGGGTTTTACCCGCCTGGCCGAAATCATTGAACCCGAAGGTTTGGTACAGGAACTCGAAAAGTGCTTTACCATTTTTGACGAAATCATGGAAAAGTATAACCTCGAAAAAATCAAGACAATTGGAGATGCTTACATGGCGGTAGGTGGCTTACCAGTACCCAATACCACCAACTTTGTTGAAATTGTATTGGCAGCATTGGAAATGCAACGTACGATGGATCAATTAAAAATAGAAAAGGAAGCCAAGGGGGAGCCTTTCTGGGAAACCAGACTGGGTATCAATACCGGAAAACTCATTGCGGGGGTGATTGGAAAGAAAAAATTTGCTTATGATGTATGGGGTGATACTGTAAATACTGCCAGCAGGATGGAATCGAGTGGAGAAGTAGGAAGGGTGAATATTTCGGGGGTCACTTATGAACTAATCAAAGATTTTTTTGTGTGTGAATACCGAGGTAAAATTATGGCCAAAAATAAGGGAGCCATTGATATGTACTTTGTAAATGCAATACGTCCTGAATTGTCTCTGTTAGGGGAAGGCATAGAACCCAATGATACCTTTCAATCTATGTTAAACAACAAAAGCAAAGAAGTCGCAGAACGATTACAGGCAGTCAATGCTTGATCAATAGGTCAATTCGATCGCAGGCTAATGCAATTCACAAGTACCTCCATCAAAAGTATATATACCAGCTGGAGTAATACAATCGTCTAATGGAATATCGTAGCCGTCAATGTCTTCAATTTTTTGAACAGGGGGAAACCAGGAGACTCCGGTTTTTTTTACATCAGGACGACACTTTTGTAAAAATCGATCATAAAAACCACCTCCATAACCCACTCTAAAGCCTTGTTTATCGAAACTCAACAATGGCACAATTACCCAATCAATGGCCTGGTCTTCGATCGGTGCGGCTTCGCTGGGCTCTGAGATTCCCCATCGGTTGGTCACCAATTGAGTCGCGGGCTTTAACTGATAATTTAACATCACCTTGGCCTCAAAGTCGGTTACTGAGGTAACTACCGTAGTTTGATTGAAGTTTTCCCAAATAGGGTGAATCATGGGCCAGGTATCTATCTCATTGTTCTTAAGAATGGGTAAAAACACATGTACACAAGAAGGTTTTATGGTGTGAAGTAACTTCAGAAAACCATCTACAATGGCTTGATTTTTAGCCACGCGTTCACCTCTTTTTAGTCCTTTGCGCTTCGCCAGATATATTTCCCGAAGTTGCTCTTTTGTCATTTACCCCATTTTTTACTTCCACTTGATATTGCAGCCTATACTAGGAACTTGTTCAGTACTTACTGCTTGATTGGCCAACATTGCGTCCAAGGCAGCCCGAATATCTGACCCAGTGACTCGAACCCCACTTCCTGGCCGAGCACCATCCAATTGCCCACGATATACACATTTCAGGTCGCCATCAAAAATACTAAAATCAGGTGTACATTCCGCAGTATAGGCTTTGGCTACCTCTTGGGTTTCATCATATAAATACGGAAACGGATACCCTAACCTTTCAGCTACTATCTTCATTTGTTCGGGGCTATCTTGAGGATAGTTGACTACATCGTTGGAGCTAATTGCAATAAAAGCAACTCCTTTGGACAAGTAATCATTGGCCAATTGTACCAGCCCTTCATTGATGTGCTTTACATAAGGACAATGATTGCAGATAAACATGATGACCGTCGCCTTGTCCGATTTGAGTTCATCTAATGATACTGTGTTACCTGAAACAGTATCGGGTAGGCTAAAGCTTGGAGCCACAAAGCCTAATGGAATTTGTTTGGTGGGTGTTAATGCCATAAATAGTCGATTAAGGTGATCAATGTTTGTAATCCCCAGTTGGTGAGTTTTAAACCGGATACAAATTACCTCAGTCTCGGTTGATAAACAAAATCAATTCAAATATTTCGGTGCATTCAAAACCTTTTTTTTTCATTGAAGTAAGATAATATTACACGTGTCCGCATATATCACTACAAAAAAGTATATTTAAAGAAGCACTTAAAGCATGGTATAACAATTAAAACACAATATAACTACATGTACGATATATCAATACTGGGTGCGAAATAGCGTAAATATTGATTGAATCACTTACGCTAACCCAACCTGTAAGATATTGTAAATCAATGCATTAAATATTCGTTAGCAAGATGGCATTAATTTAGAAAACGGAGTATTGTTTTCAATGTAAAAAGATGCAATACAATTGCTACTTACACCAAACATAAAAAAAATGAACACCTTTTTTGTACAAAATAAACTTAACCCATCTGTTCCAGAAGTGATACTTGATGCTGATTCAGGAAAATGTGTGATTTCAGGAAACTCATACATGTTGAAAACTTGGTAAAAGTATTATTGATCTAATTGTTTCTTAAATAATTCA
>CALDJV010000213.1 GCA_937899305.1 uncultured Cytophagaceae bacterium | reverse complement strand
TTGGAAAGCATAGGTTTTATAACGTCTTTCCGCCAAAAACTTTTTAATTCTTTCCGCTTCTATTTCCTTCCTTTTTTCCTCCTCTTTTCTTCGCCTTTCGGCGGCTTCTTTTTCTTTTCTTTTTTCCTCTGCTTTCCGCCTTTCATATGCTCTTCTTTTTCTTTCTTTTTCTGCAATTCGCTTAACAGCATCGTTATGTTTCCATAACTCTAATTCATCCCAGACTTTTTTGGCATCTTTATTACCATTTTTATAAGATTCTGCTATCCAGTAGGCTGCCCGCTCCTCATCAGCCGCGATGCCCTTGCCCAGGTAATACAGCTGACCAAGTACTAGTTGAGCTTCCTTATGGCCTTGCTGAGCACTTTTGCGATACCAATAAAATGCTTCCCAAGGGTTTTTGAGGGTACCATCACCTACCTGATATTGAAAGGCCAATGCAACCTGAGCATCTTTGTCACCATTTCTAGCTGCCTTTAGAAACCATTTGAAAGACGCTGAATAGTTTTTGCGATTCCAATATATTATCCCAAGGTCATACTGAGCCTGCACCTGATCATGTTCACATTTTTTGTACCACTCGATGGCCTTTGCTTCATTCTTGGTAGTACCTATCCCACCCCTATACATTGCTCCCAAATGGTATTGAGCAGGTGGATAGCCTTGTTGGGCAGACTTTTTCATCCACTCAAACATTTTCCGGAAATCCTTACCAACCTCTAGTCCTTTGCCGTACATTAACCCCAAGTCGTATTGGGCAAGCGGATAGCCTTGTTGGGCAGACTTTTTCATCCACTCCAAAGCTTTTCGCAAGTCTTTACCCACTCCTATTCCTTCGGCATACATGAAGGATACCCGATATTGTGCTTTGCCATATTTATTTTTTGCGCTTTTTTCAAACCACTGAAAAGCCTTTTGATCATCTTTAGAGGTGTCTTTGCCTTCCAAATATAATATACCCAAGTCGTACTGAGCTTTACTGTTACCCTGGTTTGCCTCTTTTTCCAATTGACTCAAATCATTAGATTGGGCATTGACCATATGAATGGCCATGAAGCCACATAGAAATAATGTAATGAATTGTTTATTCATGTTTCACCTGAATTGAACTTTATATACACCCCCTGACTTTGTGTCAAGGGAATCGCAAATGAAATATAAAACACATTTAAAAAAGGCTCACTTGCACCTCCTGAGACATCAAAAACGTTGAAGTAAGACTCATATCATGATGTGAGACGCTCCGCCCAAAGTGCTACCGATGTAGCTTTTATCAAGTTTTGAATGGAGATAATTCTGATATTTTCTCAGCTGGCGTGTGTAACCCCCACGTATACATTAGCAAAAGCAGCAAAGCAGTTTAAAACGAAAATTAAAAACAGGTCCATATTATACACCTAAACCACTAAAATGAAGATGCTTACCCAACGAATCAAATACGTTCAATTCATCCTGTTCCTTGCGCTGATGGCCATTGTAAGTTGCCATTCGGCCGATAAAAAAGAACCGATTGCCTCTGAGGAAAAAACAGACACTACCCTGATGGATAGTACCAAGATTGAGAACGACAAAAATTTATCCCAGGATACTACTATGGTGGACAGTACACTAACAGATAGTACTAAGATGGAACCTGAACGAATTGCACCCAAAGACCCCAATGCCATTGAAGTACTTATGCTCCCCAGTGCAAACGGATGTACCTATATGTCGGATGGTTACTTTATTAGTAAGTCCATTGGGAAAGAACTAAATAAGTTTGCCAGCATTAAGGTGAAACCGCTCCCACTTGGGACACTTAGGGGTGTCGCATATCTAGGGGTGTTTGACAAAAGGTATTGCCCTCCAATTATAAGAAGGGTAAATATCGATTATTTAATTCTGAGTAAATATGACACCGATTTTCCACCAACAGAAAATCAGGTGAAATGGGGTTATCAGTTGAAAATAGTTAACGCAAAAACATTGCAGCAAATCAGTACAATCAACGCCCACAACCTGAATAGTTATGCAGCAATTGAAAAACATATTCGAAGCAATATCAAAAAGCTTAAAACTGATATTGAAAACTTAAAATAAAAACGGTTTACAATAGATTGTTTCATTGGCATACGTGTCCCTACGCGTGCATACACAGAAGTAATTCAACCCAAGTACTCACATGACAGCAGATTAACTAATGTTGAGCTCCCTTCGGTCGGTTCTTCCTGCGTCAGAATGACAAAATCGTGGATTAAAAAATCCCCGCCTCTTACGAAACGGGGATTACTCTATTGGATAATGCGAAAGTCATTTCGCGAAATGGATCAATGCTTAGGAACGTGTCCGCAATAACTATCCGGTTTAGTTTTATTCCTCTTCGTTATACTTCGTTGCTTTTTTTGCCCGTAGCTATGGCTACGCGCGCAAAAAACGCCTCGTCTAACTTTGAGCAATTTTACTAAACCTGGAAACTTATTTTGAACATGTTCCTTAAACTGCAGCAGCTTCTACTGACTCTTCCTTGAAGAAAGACTCACCATTGGCAGCCATAGCACGTAGCTTGTCAGATACTTTGAAACGCTCTCCATACTGCGCTTCAAACTCGTCACAGTCTTTTACAAACTGCGCGATGCCTACTGAATCTACGTAAGAGAATGCACCACCAGTAAATGGAGCAAATCCCCAGGCGAAGATAGAGCCGATATCCCCATCAGTTGGGTTACGCAATACGCCTTCTTCTAAACAACGGATACATTCAAGGGCTTGACGGTGCAAGAAACGTTTTTTCAACGCATCTACATGGGGCTGGTTTTCAGCCAATGGGTAGTGCTCTTGCAAACCTGGCCACAAGTATTTTTTACCATTCTCAGGATATTCGTAGAAACCTTTCTTGGCTTTTTTACCAATACGATCCAACTCTTCGTTGAATTTGATCACTACTTTACCACCTGGCATATCTTCCATTGGTTGGCCCAAATCCTTAGAAGTTTGCTTCATGATTTTGTAAGCCAAATCCAACGCTACTGCATCAGCCACGTCCAAAGCACCTACTGGCATACCAGCGGCTTTACCCGCGTTCTCGATCAAGATTGGGTTGATACCCTCTTGAAGCATTTCCATACCTTCGGCAGTGTAGGTACTGAAACAACGAGAAGTATAGAAACCACGAGAATCGTTTACTACGATTGGGGTCTTCTTGATTTTCTGGATGTAATCCAAAGTAGCAGCCAATGCTTTGTCAGACGTTTTCTCACCCATAATCACCTCTACCAACATCATTTTGTCTACTGGCGAGAAGAAGTGAATACCAATGAATTGATCAGGACGGTCAGAAGCTTCAGCCAAACCAGTAATTGGCAAGGTAGAAGTGTTAGAACCAAAGATGACATCTTCGCGAATCACTGCTTCTACTTCCTTGGTTACTTGGTATTTCAAGTCACGGTTTTCAAATACCGCCTCAATGATGTAATCAGCTTCGGCCAAGTCAGCGTAGTCAGCAGTAGGCTTAATAAGCTCTAATACCGCATCGGCTTTTTCTTGGGTCATGCGCTTCTTAGAAACTCGTTTTTTCAACAAGTTGCGGCTATAGTCTTTTCCTTTTTCTGCGTTTTCTACTGAAATGTCTTTCAAAATCACCTTCATTCCAGCCATTGCCGAAACATAAGCAATACCAGCACCCATCATACCCGCACCCAATACGGCTACAGTTTTGATGTCGTACTTAGGCACATCCTTAGGACGCGCTTCGCCTTTATCGGCAGCTTGCTTCCCAAAGAACAAGGTACGAACCATCCCTTTGGCCTCAGGAGTACGCAAAATTTTGGTGAAATAACGAGACTCAATGTCCAAGGCTTGGTCCATAGGAACTTGCAAACCTTCGTACACACAACTCATAATGGCCAATTGGGCAGGGTAGTTTCCTTTGGTTTTGTCCATCAACAAAGCCGTACCAGGCATCAACACCTGTACTCCCTTAGGGCTTTGAATGTTCCCTTTAGGTACGCGGAAATTTTTCTTACCTACGATTTTACCTTTGCGGTTTTTCTCGTCCCAAGGCTGTATGATAAATTTATTCTCAGCAATGAACTTCTTAGCTGCGGCCATCATCTGAGCCTTGTCCGCTACTACTTCGTCTACCAAACCAGCTTTCAAAGCTTTTTCAGGAGCCAATGACTTTCCTTCTAGCAACAATGGAGCAGCTGCTTCGATACCAATCATACGAGGCACACGCTGGGTTCCACCCGCACCAGGAATCAAACCTACTTGAGATTCTGGCAATCCGATTTTAGATTTTGGATTGTTTACCGCTACTCGGTAGTGACAAGCCAGGCATATTTCATAAAAACCACCCAAAGCAGTTCCGTTGATACCAGCCACTACTGGCTTACCGCTTGTTTCATAGCTACGGAATAAGCGATTCAACTTACGGGCGTTTTCAAATGAAGTTTTGATATCTAGGTTTTGCTGGTTTAGCAAGCTCTTGATCATTTTCAAGTCGGCACCAGCGCCAAAAGTATCTTTCTCAGAAGTAATGATGATACCTGCAACGGCTTCATCTCCTACTGCTTTTTCAACCGCTTCAGCAAAGGCTTGGATAGACTCTTCGTTCAATACGTTCATGGTGTAGCCTTCCATGTTCCAGCTAATAATGGCTACCCCGTCTTCAACATTGTATAAGACCATAGATGTATGTAGTAATTTTTTGATTAGTCCACGGTCGATAGACCATAGTCCACAGTTTTTATAGGATTTGGCCAACCGCCCCCGCACTAAAATTTAAATATTTTGTAAAATGATGTCAAAACAAACCGTCAACAGTGGGCTATCGACGGTTGTCTGTGGACTAAATAATTTTAAACTCTCTCAATTACAGTAGCGATACCCATACCACCACCAATACAAAGCGTAGCCAAACCTAAAGTCTTGTCCTGACGCTCGAGTTCGTCTAACAAAGTACCCAAAATGATGGCACCAGTAGCTCCTAATGGGTGACCCATTGCAATGGCTCCACCGTTTACGTTCATGATAGATTGGTCGATACCGATGCGGTCCATAAACAACATAGGTACTACAGCAAAGGCCTCGTTTACTTCATACAAATCAATGTCAGAAGCTTTCAAACCAGTTTTCTTAAATAGTTTTTCAGCTGCAGGAGCAGGACCAGTCAACATAATGGTAGGCTCGGTACCAATGATGGTGAATGAGTGCATTTTAGCGCGAGGCTTCATACCAGATTTTTCACCTACTTCTTTGTTACCAATCAACAAAACACCGGCTCCATCAGTAATCTGAGAAGCATTACCCGCGTGGTGTACGTGGTTGATCTTGGCCAACTCTGGGTATTTTTGTAATGCCAAAGCATCTAATCCACCCATTTGTCCCATCATCTCGAAGGCTGGCTTAAGTGTAGATAAACTTTCAGCAGTAGTTCCAGGACGAATACCTTCGTCTTTGGTCAATAAAGGAATGCCCAAGTTATCGGTTACTGGGATGATAGATTTGTCAAAACGACCTTCATTCCAGGCTTTTTCGGCACGCTCGTGTGACACCGCCGAAAACTGATCCAATTGCTCACGAGTATATCCATACTTAGTAGCAATCAAATCCGCCGAAATTCCTTGAGGAACCATTTTGTGTTTTCCGATCATTTCGGGGCTGGTAAACATAGCACCACCATCGGAACCCATTGGTACTCGAGACATAGACTCTACCCCTCCGGCTACGATCAAGTCTGACTGATCAGACATTACGTAAGCTGAAGCAGTGTTGATGGCTTCTAACCCAGAAGAACAAAAACGGTTCATCTGAACCCCAGCCGTAGTTTCAGAATAGCCAGCTTCAATCACTGCAGCCCGAGCAATGTCGGCACCTTGCTCTCCTACAGGCGATACACAACCCATAATGGCATCTTCTACCAATGAAGTATCTAGATTGTTACGATCACGTAAGGCTTTTAGAGCAGTAGTTAAGAGGTGAATTGGTTGGGTGGTATGCAAAGCACCATCAGCTTTTCCGCGTCCACGGGGAGTACGAACTGCGTCGTAAATATAAGCTTCATTCATAACTATATTCGAATTTTGTTGAGTTTTGGGTAATCTTTCTGATTTACAAAGGAGTAATAATCAACAGTTTAATTACTCTTTAATAGTATGCGTGCATACTATATATTTAAATAAAAAGGAGTTTTTTCTCACTCCCAAACAATTAACATTTTCTATCACTGAAAAAGTTCAAAATTGATTTTTGGATTAAATCCACAAATTTGCTTAAACTTTTCTATGCAATAATACAATAATTGTTTGAAAAAAGTAAGAAAACCCAGGTGAATCTTTGTTTAAACATACTATTGCCATTTTTAGTTATATTAGGTCGATTATTTAACTTTTCAATCGCTCTACAAAACCATCTTTGAAAAATATGCTTAAAGTCTGGGGTACACCTACTCCAGACCTTCTACTTTATCAGCATGGGTTCCTTAAAACGTCAGCAATTGGGAGAGTTCTTTTACTTTTTCAGCAGTCATTTCGCCTTCCACCCAGGGTATTTCGCCAATTACCGGAAGCTTACTGTAATGCAAAATGGCTTCTTTACTGGTAGGGTTGGTTTCGCCATTGAAGATAATCCCTTTGATGGGAACGCCATGCATCTTAAGCACCTCAATAGAGAGTAGTGTATGATTGATGCTGCCCAAATAATACTTGGAAACCAAAATTACGGGTAAGTTCCACTGCTTTAAAACTTGGATCATGAGCAAGTCCTTGGTAAGGGGTACCATCAAGCCACCTGCCAACTCTACTACCAGGCTGTTGGCGGTTTGGGGCAAAGTGAGCTGGGTTGTTTCTATCGTTACACCATCGATGTCGGCTGCCGCGTGGGGCGACATGGGCGTTTTTAGTCGATAAGCTTCAGGGTGAAACTTGGATTGGGGATTGCTCACCAAAGCTTGTACTTTGTGGGTATCGGTATGGTGCAAATCTCCTGATTGTACTGGTTTCCAGTAGTCGGCTTGTAGGGCTTCGGTTACAATGGCTGAAACCACCGTTTTGCCTATTTCGGTATCTATTCCGGCAATGATGTATTGGTGCATATTCAATATTTAGTTGGGAGTTGGTAGTTGGGAGTTCGTAGCGCCTGACAGTAGCGCTGCTTTCTCAACAGGCAACACCACTTTACAACAAATCATTAGTGTTATGGTTTTACTCATTATCAATATTTTATCCGTTTGTCGGCTAAAACTCGAGGGCTCGTTGCAAATGGTACTATCAACTACGAGCTACCAACTATGAACTAATCATGTTCATCAACTGGTCAAGTTGGGCTTTGGTATTGAAAGCATGCAAACAAATGCGCAGGCGTTCTTGCCCAGCGGGAACTGTAGGGCTCAGAATTGCTTTCACATAAAATCCTGCGGCTTCTATCTGCTCAGCAAGGCGTTTGGCTTGGTGATTTCCTGGCACAATGACTCCCTGAATAGGCGATGAACTCGGTAAAATTTCATAACGAGTTGCCTTCCCTAAAGTGTCTTGAAAAATATCAATCAGGTGATCCAGGTGTTCACGGGCTTGATGCCAGGTCGGAATCAACTCATAAGCCGCCTCGATGGCCGCTAAGGCATGCATGGGCAAAGCAGTCGTATATATAAACGAACGAGCAAAGTTGACCAGGTAAGACCGTAAATTGTTGCTCCCTAACACAATGGCCCCATGAGTACCCATGGCCTTGCCGAAGGTATGAACACGCACCAGTACCTTATCTTGCAAATGATCGCGCTGAACCACTCCTTCTCCTTGATCACCAAACACTCCAGTAGCATGGGCTTCGTCTACAATCAGGTGGGCCTGGTATTTTTCGCATAAAGCAGCGATTTCACCCAAAGGGGCCACATCACCATCCATAGAGTAAACCGACTCCACTCCTACAAAGACATTGCCTTCGGCCAATCGTAATTTCTTCTCTAAATCGACCAAATTGTTATGACGAAAACGAAGTCGTTTGGCGTGGGTAAGTCTTACCCCATCGATGATGCTGGCGTGAATCAACTCATCGGTAATGATGGTATCACCCCTACGGGCCAAAGAAGCGAATACTCCCAGGTTGGCATCATATCCTGAGTTGAATATCAACCCAGTTTCGGCCTGATGAAAATCGGCAATTTTTTGTTCTAACTGCTCAGTGTAGGCAAAGTTCCCGCTGATCAGCCTGGATCCAGTGGCTCCTACCCTCTTTTGTTGGTATTGCTTTAGCTTTTGGTCAATCAATTGTTTGAACTCATCTGATTGGGCCAACCCTAGGTAATCATTGGAACAAAAGTCTACCAAGTGCGCTTTATCTACCAATGAACGAATCAAGCCTGTTTCGCGTCGTTCTTCCAGGCGTTCGCTTAAAAAATCAGTATTGGTTTTGATCATACTTCTTTTTTGGTTTGCAAAATCACCGACAAAGGTAGTAGATATTTAGGAAATTAGATAAAGTGGGGAAGTTCAAGTGAAAATGAGTAAATTTGTAATATATAAAACTGCACCTCATGTCTGAAAGATACATCAATCCACTTACCGATTTTGGCTTCAGAAAACTATTTGGGGAGGAAAGCAACAAAGATGTGCTCATTGATTTCTTAAATGAACTCATTTTGGATAAAAGAAAGATTACTAATATTACTTATCTCAAAAATGAACAACTACCCAATAGTCCAGTAGATCGACGAGCCATTTTTGATTTGTACTGCGAAAATGACCGAGGAGAAAAGTTCATTGTAGAGCTTCAAAAAGTCAAGCAAGAATTTTTCAAAGATAGGAGTTTGTACTATTCTACTTTTGCTATTCAGGATCAAGCTGCTACGGGACAAGATTGGAACTTCAAACTTGAATCAGTATATACCATTAGTATTATGGATTTTGTGTTTGATCGCACGAAAATAAATGATGGTAAATTCAAGCATTATGTGCAACTAGCCGATATTGAAACAAATGAGGTGTTCTATGACAAGTTGGCTTTTATTTATCTGGAAATGCCCAAATTCAACAAAAGTGTGGATGAACTGAGTAGCCATTTCGACAAATGGATGTACCTGCTTCAAAACCTGCAACATTTACAAAACATACCACAGCCCTTACAGGAAAAAGTATTCAAGAAACTATTTGAAGCGGCAGAAATTGCCAACTTAGATACCCAAAGTCGTTACGCCTATATTGATAGTTTAAAACACTATCGCGATATTGTAAATACCACCAATACTACGATAAAAGAAAGCAAAGCAGAAGGAGCAAAAGAGACAAGGGAAGAAATAGCCAGGAATTTAAAAGCCCAAAATGTTGAGATCAGGATTATTGTACAGGCCACCGGGCTTACCGAAGACGAGATCAATGCTTTATAACCCACAAAAAATCCCGATAAATGTACATCTATCGGGATCTTGTGGTATTGTCAATGTCTGTTACTTCTCTTGTACTTCTGCCGTTTCTTTTGGGCGAAACTGTTCACGATCTATTCCTTTGTAAGCCTCTCTTGGGGTAAGTCCCAAGATATCAAACATTTCCATATCGTCTTTGAAATCTGGATTAGGAGTAGTCAACAACTTATCTCCAGCAAAAATAGAATTGGCACCTGCCATGAAACACATCGCTTGCTCGGCCAAAGACATTTCGGTTCTACCGGCCGAAAGGCGTATCACAGTTTTAGGCATTAAAACCCGGGTGGTAGCAATCATGCGTACCATGTCTTGTACGGGTACTTTGGGTTGGTTTTCCAGGGGTGTACCTTCTATCCTTACCAAGGCATTGATGGGAACCGATTCAGGGTGCGGGGTCAAATTAGACAATACTTTCAACATCCCTACCCGGTCTTTATGGCTTTCGCCTAGTCCCACGATACCCCCAGAGCACACTGTCATTCCAGTTTTGCGCACATTGTTGATGGTATCCAAGCGATCTTTATAATCACGGGTTGTGATCACTTCACTGTAATAATCTTCAGAAGTGTCTACATTGTGATTATAGGCATACAAACCAGCATCGGCCAGTTTCTGAGCCTGATCAGCATTGAGCATCCCCAAAGTACAGCAAACTTCCATATCTAGTTCGTTTACTGCTTTTACCATGTTTAGCACTTTGTCAAAGTCACGGTTATCGCGTACTTCACGCCAAGCCGCCCCCATACACAAACGCGATGACCCAGCTTCCTTGGCCTTTTTAGCAGCATTTACTACTGTTTCAAGCGGCATGAGCTTGTGTACATCTACATCGGTACTGTAGCGGGCCGCCTGCGGGCAATAAGCGCAGTCTTCAGGGCAACCTCCAGTTTTGATAGAGAGCAAGCTACTGATTTGTACTTCAGCATAGTCTTTATTCTGACGATGAATGGTCGCCGCCTCAAACATCAAATCTAGCAATGGTTTATGATATATGGCTTCAATTTCCTCGAGAGTCCAGTCGTGTTTTGTCATATCACAATTGGGAATTTATTATCTAAAAACTTTATAATCAACACATTACATTTCTTCAATAAATACTTCTCTTGAAGAAATAGTTTTGCAAAATAACAGAGCAAAAGCAAGAATGCGAACATTTGCCATTTTTTTAAAAAAGCAGCCTTATTAAAAAACCTAATAACCCTCTGATTTACAATAAATTACAATGCATATGATCATTTCACAGGCTTTATCCTCTCAATAAACGCTCTAGAGCAACAAAAGTCGATTCGCCTGCTCCATGTACGGTAGAACTGTCAGGAGTAGCATACACTTCACCCGCAAAATAGATTTTATTATCGATGGGCTCAGTCAAAGCCACTCGGGTATTTTCATCGGCACCAAAAGAATAAGAACCCAATATGTAAGGAGACTTGGACCAGTTTTGGATCACGTGTTTTTTGTAAAAACGAGAGGCTTTGCCACTAAAAACCTGGTCTAGCTCGTTGATCACTACTTCTATGACCTTAGCATCGTTTGCTTGATTTGCATAAAATGAAGCCTCTTCGCCTACGGTAAAAAGCCCCAACACATGGCTTGCTACATTTTTCCTGAAGGCGGCATCGTAATACAACTTCTCTCCACTGGAGCTATCAAGCAGGCTAGTTATTCCACCAAACCCCAATAAATCGGGGTAAAACCTTTCCGAAAACTCTATGAATACCTTGATACCATCGGGCATCTCTACCTGCGATAACGCATCTTGTTTGACTTGCGGCAAAGCAGGTGTAAATGTAATGCTGCCCTGCTGTAGTACCGCAAGTGGCACGGTTACGATTACCCGATCGGCCTCAAACTGGTTGCCAACCGCATTGGTCACTACAATTCTACTGCCCGTATAATCTATATTCGTAACTGGGCTATTCAAGGTGATTTGGTTGATAATGCCAGGCACAATGTAATCGTCAAAAAAACCAAACCAAGTCGTATTTTTGAACTTATACTCGCCATAAAAATTACTGAAAAAATTTCGTTTTTTAAGCTTACTACCATCCCATAAATGAATAGATTCGGGCGTATAATTAATGATGTCTACATTGGCTTGCACGTTGGGATCATTAAGCAAGCGGGCCAATACTGATGGATTGGTATGGATCCATTCGGCTCCCAAATCAATCGGAAAATCAGCAAAACTGGATGCTTCTTTCACTCTACCTCCGTAGGTATCTGAAGCTTCTAATATTCGAAAATCTATGTTATTTTGCTTGAGCAAATGCCCCGCCATCAGCCCAGCAGCTCCTGCTCCAATGATCAGCACATTACCAGAAAAATTGACTTCAAACTGTTGAAAGAATTCAACGTCTTGGCGACAAGAGGTGAGCGTCGATGATAAAAAAGGCATCCCCAAGCCTAATGTGGTGCTTAATTGTAGAAATGATCTTCTATCCATGGCCATATTACTTTAATAGATATAGTTTTACTCCCAACTCTAAAAATATGCTCATCGCACTGC
>CALDJV010000212.1 GCA_937899305.1 uncultured Cytophagaceae bacterium | reverse complement strand
CTAAGCAAATCGCAAAACATCAAACTATTTACTTTTTATCCTTTAAATAAAAACAACGAACTTGATGTAATGCTGGCTACTATTTTAGTAACGCTTTCAAAATAAGTGCCTGATTTAGTCATATGCATGAGGTGTTGGGCGAGGCATTTTTTGCGCCCATAGCAGGGCTACGGGCAATAAAACCGATGGCTACAGTTTACTGTGCCGAGCTCTGCCAAAGGCTAAATAACGAAGTTCAGCAGCTCAGGCAGTAGAGAAAAACAAACAGTTATTGCGAACGCGTTACCTAATAATATAGAATAGGCCAATGAATAATGGCTATGTAAATTATCAGAAGGGGGAAATATTATGGTCGATTTAGCTGTATATACAAGTAAGTATGCAGATGTGTATTACAATTCCGATTTTAGAATGCTTGAGTTTCACTGGAAGGTTACCACCGAAGAAATGACCGATCAGGAATATCGATTTATCACTTTCGATGTGATGTCTATACTGACTCAAAAACTCAAAAAAGAAGTAGATGTATTGGAGAATTATTTACTGGATAACCGGTTGTTTCTTTATGAAATTCCACAAGATACTCAAGTATGGCAGCGAGATTATATTTTTAAGCCATTGATTGAATTGGGAGGGAAAAAAGTAGCGGTGGTCATGAGCGAAGCCTATTTGAGCCAGCATTTGATTGAGCAAACCTTTCGGGTAAGCCAAGAAACAAACCTGATCACCCGTTACTTTGACAACGTAGAAGAAGCCAAAAAATGGCTGTCTGCTTCATGAATAGTTAGTTAGCCTATAGTCCATAACCGATTTGAGTAAATTCGTATTCAGTTATTTATTATAAACCATTGTGGGCTATTGGTTTTAGTAACTAAAAGCACCCCTCAAAAAACATTATTTTGAGGGGGTGATTTTTTACTTTTTGTTACGAAGCTGAGTGCGGTTCTTTTGTTTTACACTATTCCCATTACTTAACTCATACCCTTTGTTGATTCCTTTTTCTATAGCAGGTATGCCACGGGTCATCCATACTGGAGCTGGTTTTCCTTTGAGGTAATGATCAAAAAACTGCATCATCCGGATGGTCAAATCCTTGCGATTTTGTCGTTTACGCAAGTTGTGGGCTTCTCCATTATAAGTCAGCATCCACACTGGTTTTTGTAAGCGACGCAAAGCCACAAAATACTCAATACCTTGGTACCAGGGTACGGCTCCATCTCTGTCGTTGTGCATCATCAGCAGGGGCGTTTGTACCCGGTCGGCACTAAACAAAGGAGAGTTCTCGATGTATTGCAATGGTTTTTCCCACAAAGTACCCCCAATACGACTCTGGGTACGTTCATACTGAAACATACGACTATAACCACTCCCCCAACGAATTCCTCCGTAAGCGCTTGTCATATTAGACACCGGAGCACCTGCCATGGCGGCCCTAAACAAATTGGTTCGGGTAATGAGATGGGCCACTTGATAGCCCCCCCAACTTTGCCCCTGTATGGCGAGGCGCTTCCGATCTACGAAACCTTTGTCGACAATACTGGTAACCCCCGAAAGAATGGCGTGTTCGGCACTGTGACCAGGGTATCCATCAAAGTAGGGGATGTCGGGCATAAATACCACATAGCCATTGCTTACATACACACTGGGGATGATAATAGACCAACTGGGTTGAGGAACCCAGTGGCGGTGAATCCGGTCGGTTACCCTTTCGTAAAAGTAAGTAATCATTGGGTACTGTTTTTTGGGATCAAAACCCTCTGGCTTGTATAAAAGGCCTTGTAGCTTTTGGCCATTGGTAGAAGTCCAATTGACTAGTTCTACGGTTCCCCAACGGTAATTTTTTTGTTGTGGGTTGGCCTGACTAAGTTTTTTAGGATTCTTGAACGATACATTGGTGATATAGATGTCAGGGAATTGCTGAAAGTTTTCCTTGGTGAAAATAACTTGATTCCCTTTGGCTGCTTTGCGTACATTCCGCGCCGAAAAACTATGGGCCGAACCGATCAGCTTTTGAGGAGCCCGATTGGGTTTCAGTGAATAAAAGCCTTCATTTCGGGTAACTTCATTGAATGTGTGCAACAGCATTGGTTTTTTTACATCAATAAATTCGGCTTCCCGATCGGTTTTTACATAGCGATAACGTCGCTTTTGGGTACGCCCGTTTTGAGTAATGTTTCGAGGCTTTTGGCGATTTTCTGGGTCAAACTCCCAAATATCGAAGCGATCATAAAGCAAGATTTTTTGATCGTTGGTAGTCCAGCCAACCATTCCATAAGGATAAGGTTCGGTAGGTGAGTCGTGGGTTTCGCGGTAAAACACTACTGGGGAGCCTTGGGTAAGGTTGTAGGTTTTTCCGGTTTTGATGGAATAACTAAACCAAGCCGAATCGGTCAGGGAGTACCAAGCAATGTATTGGCCACCAGGGGATAAACCATTGACGATAAAATTGCGTTCTCGAGTAAAGACTTTCTTTTTGGTACCCGTGGTCAAATCTACTTGATATACATCACTGTAAGCCGGAAAACCAACCCAGGAGGTATACTTTTCGTAAGGCTTGTTGGTGAGCAACATCCCTACATTGGCATCTCCCTTTTGGGTGTAGGTAAAGTTAGGAATCGCAGGAGTGGCCAGCTGTACCATTTTATTGTTTTTGTCCAGATGAATCACTGCCTGATAGGAACGTTTTCGATCACGCTTGAGGTTTACTTTCTGACGAGGTTGTAGTTGTCCGTCTTGCCAATTCCACACATCTACTTTTACGATTTCTTCGGGTAGGAGAGAGGTGTCGCGTACCAGCGGCTTGGGCGAAGTGCCAAAGTATAGTTTTTTACCGTTTTTAGAAAACCAGGTCTTACCATAACGACTCACAATCCATTGGTTTGGCATAGCGGGGTTAGATTGATCTACCAACATTTGCGCTTTAGGGGCATCCTTGGCCCAACGATATAATTTGTAGTACCTAATCTGGGCTTTTTTGTTGGCTTTAGAGGTATCCACATCGGCCATAAAAGCAATCTGAGTTCCTTTTTTGTCTACCGACAAACCAGCAAATTTGGCTTTATTGAATTGAAAAGCCGGAATCAATTGACTTTTCTTGAGGTCATACACATATACGCCACTAGGAAAGTTTTTGTCTTTGCCAGTAGAAATGAAAGTGAGCAGTGCTCCATTTTCGCTAAAGTGATAATGAGTGACAAAAGCAAAGGTTTCTTGCTTACCCGTTTGTAAATTTCTCAGGACCAACTTGGTTCCATTTTTTTTGTTTTCTCTTTTCTTGTTTTGAGGCTTCTTGATGCCTTCTTCTGATTTCCCTTTTCTGGGTTTTTCTTTTCTGCGTTTCTTGGGTTGGGGTGCCTCTAATTGGTAGGCCAACCACTTGCCAGCCTTTTTGGGCATTTTAAAAGATTTTACCCGAGCTACCTTCACGAGTTGATTCTTCGCCAAATTGTAAATCCCTAAAGAATCCTTGGGCAAACGGTTTTTCTTGGTCTTTTTGCGGCGTAGGTTTTTAACTTGGTTGAGTTGAGGCCTGATTTTAAAGACTACAAATTGATCATCATACGAAATTTGAGGTCTGATTCCTCTTTCAAAATTTTTTCGAAGATTTTTTTTCGGTTGATGTATCATCAGGCGCGCATCGCCTTCTTGAGGAGTAAGTGAATAAATCACCCATTTGCCGTCACGAGAAATCGAGTGACTTCGGATGTTTTTCCAGCTGTCATATACACTGTGAGGAATGGCTTTTTTGGTTTGTTGGGCATTTACCAAGAGGGGCAAAGTCAAACAAAGTACAATTAAATAAAGTATTGGTTTACGCATGGGCTTTATATGATTAAGTAGTTTTAGTTTAAAGTTAGTTATTTTGATAAGCAATGGAAAAGCAACCCATCGGAATAGTGATTTATTAACACTCTAAAACTAAAAAAGCCTGCCTTACAAAAGACAGACTTTTTTTTGGAAAATATAGAATTATTTGGACTGTTGCTATGGTATTGTTTTATTTTTCTATTGTTGAATTGCTCCGCCTTCGGCTCATTGTTGCATTGCTAAATGGTTGCGCGAGGCGATGCACTATCATAATTATTGATTTTTGATGGTTAATTGTTAATTCCTTCGGCTTCGCTCAGGACTAAAGGTTCCGCTTTGCGCTACCGTGGACTATGGACCGTCGACTGTGGACTAAAAAGCAAAAAACTACGAACTACTGACTACCAACTCCCAACTAAACAAAAGCTTTCATTACTTGAACCATTTTTTTACATATAGATAGTCTAAGAAGTAAATAATTTTTGCCGAGAAAGTATGCACCTGAGGGGCACTGATTACATTTCTTCTGAAGTTGCGCTCAAACCCAAAGTTGGGTACCTCCTGACCAGCCAGAAAGTTAGAAACCGCATTTTTGTATATCAAAGTCAAGAAACTACCTGGGGCAATCTGCCAATTGAATACAAAGTCAATATTGAACGCGTTGAAATCCTGGTTGTGGGTAATGGGTTTGCTTACATCGTCCGAATGGGCATCCAATGATTGCAAAGTAGCATTGTCAGCCGATAAGGTGCCATCTTCTTGTAACAAGTAGAGTTTGTTATACACCACATTGCTCCAGTAATGTCTTACCCTCAACTGAAAGTTGGTCAAGCGATTGAAAGCATAATCCAACGTAAAAGTATTGGTTACATTACGTACATTGCGTCTACCGTAAATGATGTGCGTGTTGCCCGCATCGTCGTCTACATTGCTGGCCCAGTTGCGTTCATTCAATCGGTGAGTGTAGTTGAGATCGTGTCTAAACGATAATTTGTTATTTACCCGATAGCGAGGTCTAAGTCCGAACCAAGTATCTTGCTGATCCCACTCTGGACGTACCCAAGTACCAAAATAACCCGTAACGCGTAATTTTTTACGACTGTCGCTGCCCCACCAAGTGTTGATTTCACGCGCTTGGGGGCGTTTAAAATACCGACCTTGTACTCGAGGCGAAAAGTAGTCAAACGTTTCGGTAGGATTGCCATTTACATTGAAGCCAAGGTACCAGAAGTTTTTGAAAGTAACATTGGAATTGGCCCATACACCAAAGTTGGCGTAAGTAAAAGGTTTGTACAGCATGTTGTGCCACACCCCAGTCCAAAAATTGATTCTGTTGAAAATACCCTTGGGCTTGAAAGTCATATAACCCACCTCGGCATTGTGGGCCACTTCGTTGGGTGCCCGCAAAAAGCCCATATCGTTTGGGTTGTAATTGTCGCTTTCTACATTTCGGTTTACCCAAAAACGGAAGTTACCACGCACTTTGCTAAAAGATACATTGTATTTATAACCCACATCTGGAAGATAGTTTCCTGATTCGCTGTCACGGGCAAAACGTTGCGATACTGCGGCAAAACCTCGTAAGCGATAGGTGTTTTTCTTGTTGTGGAAACGAAAATCGGTTCCAGTTACATTGGCGTGGTTGAACCCTCCCGCTCGCGATACATTGGTATTGATAAAACTAATGTTGGAGTTGTTGGGTAAGTTCTGATCCAGCACCAAAGTACTGTAGTTGGTCAAGGGGTCTACCAATACCTGTCGGGTTTCGCCCGTTTCGGTGTTTTTTACCGTGGCAAACGAGGCTTGAGTAACCGCATTGAATACCCCTACTCCCAATCCTCCTTTGGTTCTACCCGATATTTTGGTGGCATTGATGAGTTGGGTTTCGCCCGGCCATTTGTCTACCTCCTCGTTGTCTTTTAAGTCTTCTTTGAGGTCATACGAGCTTTGCCCTACCCTTCGGGAGTAAAACAAGCCTCCTTTATTGAACAGCTCGGTTCCTTCGGTAAAGAAGGGGCGGTTTTCTTGAAAAAACACTTCAAACGGCCCTAAGTTCAACACAACGTTGTCGGATTGTACCTGACTAAAATCAGGGATGAGGCTCATATCCAAGGTAAAGCTTTCACTGATACCATACTTCAGGTCCATACCACCACCATAAGAGTTGGCCACCGAATTATTGACCCCATCGTATCTGCGGGAAAAAGAGGCATAAGGCAATAAAAATAAACGAACGGGTGGCTTGATGTTTTGTAGGCCCGTCAATACCCCAAATTGATTTACAAAACCATTCAAAGAGGCATCTACGTGGTTCCAGTAGGTTTCTTCTTGGGTGCGTTGTACCCTGCGCATAAAGTTGATCCCCCAGTTTTGGTTGGCGTCACGAGGAAAACGGATGGCAGAATAAGGAATTTCTATTTCTACTACCCAGCCTTCATCGGTAATGTTTACTGCACTGCTCCAAACTGCATTCCAGTTCACATCTTCGTTGTTGGCGGTCACAAACATATCGGTTTGCACCCCGGCGGCCGATACCATAAAAGAAAATGCATTTTGCTGTTTGTTGTAAGTATCCAGACTTACCGCAAAATAGTCAGCGTTTTTGCCCTGTGAGTCTCGCTGACCAAACTCTTTTAAAATCTTGTCGGGCTCAGTATCATACATTTTGGCCGCAATGTAGATGGCAAAATCATCATAAGTTACTTGGATTTGGGTTTTTTGAGAAGATGGTTTTCCGTTGCTAGGGCGGGTTTGGGTAAAGTTTCCATCATAAAAATTGGCATTATTTTGCCAAACCTCATCATTGAGTACCCCATCTATGCGGGGTTTTTTAGCGGCCTTGGTTGCTTTAAGTGAATTTGGTTTCTTATTTGTCAATTTTTTTGCCTGAACACTGGGGCCAGTCCACAAAATAAATAAACAAATAAGTGATGAAAAGAGAGTTTTCATGATTTAAATCGTTGGTAATGTTTTTAATAAATGTATGGTTATATGCTCATTTCTTACATTTGGTATATCAAAGACATGGCTCCTTTAGGTAAGTTGCAATGCCGGGGTGCTTTTTTATTAATTTTTTTTTATTCCTCGGTTAATAAATAGGCGATGAACCATGTAATAGACGTTTTGGGTGGTATAAATATTTGAAAAAGAATGTTTTAACAAGTTATTTTGCTACTCCTTAAAAAAAAACTGAATGGGGTTCAAGCATTGCAAAGAGGCTGTAATCATCAGACGATGCATGGGTACAAGCATTACAGCGAAATATAAAAAAATGGTTTTTTTTGATTTTTATTACAAAAAACCTACTTCTAGTCTCTTTCTCTCTCTCTCTTTGGCTCTGCTAACGCACACGTCCCTGCGTGGGTCTATGAGTTTGGCTGAATCACTGCTCCAAAATCGATGATTTTAATCCTGACCGGTTTTCAAAACCGGTCAGGATTGATGATGTATGGTTAAAAACTTTTGTTTCTCTCATTAACCAAGCTAAGGATCCAGCTATTTCTCCAGCCGTTTTATTTTGTTTAGCATATCTTGAGCATTGCGACTTTGAGGGTCCAATGCCAGTGCTTTAGTGTAATTTTTCTTGGCCAACGGATAATTCTTGGCCGTATAATAAGCCTCTCCCAAGCTGTCATATACATTGCTCGATGTTGGATGTTCCTGTACATTTAGCTGAAATAACTTGAAAGCATTTTGAAGTTTCCCAGACCTCAAGAATACGTAACCCAAGCTATTGAGGGTATGCTCAAAGTGGTGGGTAGGATTTTTAGCTTTCAGCGCGCGATAGGTAGCCAGGGCTTGATCAATGTTTTGTTGTAAAAAGGCCTTGATAGTGGCTTGTTCCAATAATTTGGATTTGTCTTGCAAATGAGGGTACATCAGCCCGGCAATATGATTGATAACCTGGTTGTGTACCGGAAAGTAGCGGTATCCATTGCTAAAAAATATGATGGTGAGTTTTTCCTTGGGAAACTTTCTAAAGCCACTGACTCCTCCTCCGGTAAAACCAAACGTAGGGTGCTGATTTACCCGGTAAACCCCCCACCCATGGAGAAAACGGCTTTTTTTGTTGGCAAATAAAAACGGACTGAGCATTTTGGCCTGGGTAGCAGACTTAAGCAACAAGTGCTGATCTAGTTTTTTGCTCCACTCGATCATAGTGGGCAAACTGATATTGAGCCCGTTGGCAGCGTGAGCGCGTATGCCATTGTTGTAAGTAGTTGGTTGATAGGTTTGGGTGTCGGAGTTGTAGTTGTATTTTGAGATCCGATGCGGAATATGGATCGTAGAATTGGAAGAAAATAATACCCCGTTTTTGGGTTGGTTAGGGGGAATAGCGAACTGTTTTTTGAAGATAAAATCTTGAAAAGAGGTGCCACTTGCTTTGGCAATGATTTGAGCCAATAACCAGTAGTTGGTTTGGTTGTAACGAAACTGATTGCCCGCCTCGAAAGCCATGGGTTTTGACGATAGTTTGGCCATCAGGGCTTGGTCGGTTAATTTGCTCGAGTGACGAAGCAAATCGGGTAAACCAGAAGAATGGGTGAGTAAATGTTTGACTTTGAGGGCTTTCCAATGAGCCGGTAAATGAGGTAAATGTTTGCCTATGGCGTCTTCGAGCGATAGTTTGCCTTGCTCAATTAATTGAAATACTCCCACTGCGACAATGAGTTTGGTAGTAGAATACACCCTGAACATAGATTGAGCGTCTACCGAAGTAGCTTGCTCAAGTGATGCCTTGCCATAATATTGTTGATGGACTACTTTTCCGTTTTGGATGACGGCCAGGGCCATTCCAGGAATTTGGTGTAGCTGGATCATGTCGGTTACATACTGATTGATGGCAACGTTAAGGGAACTAGATTGAGCAAAAGTAGTCGCTTGAAGCCCTAGAACGAAGCAAAGGAGGCCAATTAGATTTTTATAATTCATACAAGTAAAAGTTATATGGTCAATGATAATTTGGAGGGGGGAACTTGATAAAACTCAAAAAGTTACAGCGGATTTAAAATTTTTCTCTTTCGGTATCTATCAATTCTGAGAATTTACCACATTTGTAAAATAAGGGAGCATTCATTTAATAAGATACGTAAGTTTTTAGTAGAGATTTTTCGTTTAAACGAGGCGTTTTTTGAAGGCATAGCCTAAGCTATGGCTGAAAAAAACAACAAAGTTTAGGCGAGAAAGATCACTCAAAATGCGTGTACTATTTTGTGAACGGTCCCTAAAATTGAAGACACATTTCATTTTGCATTTTTAAACATACGTTTAACAACCTTGGTATGATTGCATTAGAAAAGTTAATAGATACAATAGTAGCTGATAATGATTTACACGCCCGTTGGCTGAATAGCCTTTCGATGATGGAAAATGTAGGAGCCCGAAAAATTTCGGCATCCGAACATCCCACGCAAGTAAATCTAACCATCCTGAAGCATGCCGCAGAAGAGGCCCGTCACGCTTTTTTGCTCAAACGACAAATGAGTAAATTGGTAGACTTGGCCAACTATCCTACTTATGATCCGGCTTACTTGTTGGCCCCTCGCCATAGCTATCATTACCTACAGGCGCTCGATGTGGCCGCCAGCCGTTATATCAAAGCCCACTTTTCATTGTCGGACTATGACCTTAAGTATGCCGCTTATTTGTTGGTGACTTATGCCATAGAAGTACGCGCCGATGAACTGTACCCGGTGTATCAAAAGGTATTGACCCGTACGGATAGCAAAGTGCTGGTAAAAATGATTATTGTAGAAGAAGAAGGACATTTAGAAGAAATGATTGAGCAGTTGAAGGAGTTTTCGCCCGATTGGAAGCAACACGCGGAGGCCATTTGTGCCGTAGAGCAGCAATTGTTTGACCGGTGGATTGCCGAAGTAGAAAAAGAGGTACAGACGAGCGAAACGTTGGCCGTATAATTTTTATAAGAATGGTGAGTATTGGTTTTTCAATTACTCACCATTCTTGATGGATCAATTCCTTTATAGGCTTAAAAATTCCCCTGGCTGATGTCCAATGAAGCCTCACAGGATACACCCAAAGAGATTACTTTTTCCTTGGGCCATACATTTTTTGGTAATCTTCCCAAGTACGATCGGTTACTGACAATTTCAAAAGCAACTGGTTCTGTAAAGTAGTGATGATGTATTTCAGACAGGCCTCATCAGAATATTGATGCCCAGCAGTATTCACCATCCAAATGACGCCTACTTTTTTGTTGTTGCGCCAGTGGAACGTTGATATGTAATCATAAATATGGCCACTATGCCCCAAGTAACTTTTATCAATGTCACCCCAATTCATAAAAGTGAGTCCCGAGAGTTTTCCCCGTTGATACGTCTTGTAACGATACTGATACACCAGTTTGGTAGCATCTTGAATGGTTTGTTCATTGAGGGTGAAATTGTCTTGAATGGTTTTTCTTTGGAGTACTTGATCGTGCATTGCTTGCTCGGCTTTGGTTCCCATACCAGTAAAGAAGTTCATCAGCTTGAGCATATCGCTCACATTGGATTTCAACCCTCCATTGGCTTCTCCAAAACATTGACTATAAGTTGGTTGCTTTCCTGGACTAATGGTCCCTAGGCTGTCGGCTTTATAACATTTGGCCAAGTGTTTTTTACGTTTTGGGGAGGTTGCTCCAAAATAAGAATCCATCATCCCCAAGGGCTCGAGTATTTGCTGGTGGACATATGGTGTATAGGGCGTTTTTGATACCCTTTCCACAACTACCCCGAGTAACGAATATCCCCAGTTGGAGTACATATGTTTGGCGCCGGGTTTTCCGGTAAACTTGAATAAATGAAGGTAGGGCTTCAAATCTTCAAAGCAGTAGGTACCTTGCTTCTCGAACTTTGGATGGTCTTTGATCAATTGCTTATACAGGGCCACTCCCCGGTCGTAATGGGTCGTGTGGTTGATCAAATGATGGATTTTTACTGAGTCAAATCCGCCAAAGTCTTGGGGGGCTTTTTTTAGTTCGGGAATGTATGTGGTGACAGGATCGTGGAGGCTCAACTTTCCCCGCTCTTGCAACTGAAAAATGGCAATGGCGGTAATGATCTTGGAAATGGACCCCATAGAAAATAGGGTATGATCATTTACCTTGATTTTTTGTTCCTGATCGGCATAACCAAAGTTATATTTTCCGATGATTTTGCCGTTTTCAATCATTGCAAATGTTCCTCCTATGTTGGGAACCCGAGCCGAGAATTTGGCAAGCATTTTTTTAGTTTTGGCCCAAGCAACTTTCAGATTGGCATCGGCATCGGTTTGTGACTGAGCAGTTGTTGTCACAAGTGATAGCAATAGGAATAAAAATGAATAGAATAAATTTTTCATTGTATGGTTAGTTGTAGCGTTTACATTTAGTCACTTACTCACTGGCTCCAAAATCCCCAACTTACGCAACCGGGTGCCATATACCGATATGGTTCGATTGCTCAACGGCAATACCTTGGCAATTTCTACTGGAGACATTTTTATCTTGAGGCAATAGCCTACCTGCCAGACCAATTTGGTGATTTTTCCTTCGGCCAGGGCTTGATTGGCCAATTGGGCAAAATCGGGGTGGAGCGTCTGGATTTGTTGCCTGACCGAGCCAAATTGATCCTTGAGGTTAAGCTCAGCATCGACCAATTGTTTGGCCTGTTCGTAATCTTCGGCATCCAGCGCGGCCTGAATTTCGCGCAACCGAGCAATGATGCTGGTCAGTTCGCGTAAATGATTGTCTAGAAATGAATTTCCCTCCTGAGTGAGCATGGTGTGATATATTTAAAGTTTGACAATGTTATTTAAAGTAGTTTGATCGCCCCAAGTTAGGCCAACGAGTGATTCCAGTACTTTGCATTCCGTCACTAGATCGTGCGGCTGGGTTCACGATGACTAACTGACCTTTCGCAGGTCAAATATTTGTTTATTTCTAATAAATACCTGTTACGAAGTTCAGATTAAAATATGAACAACTAGGTTTCATTAAGCCTTTCATTTTTTTCTACAGCAAAAAAAACGAAACAAAAAATGCCGCGGCTCTAGTCTGTCTAGCTAAACTTGATCCATTAC
>CALDJV010000211.1 GCA_937899305.1 uncultured Cytophagaceae bacterium | reverse complement strand
ACAACTGGGCTGAAACAATCTTTTCTACTCGTACTTTGATCAATGCCCCGTTCTTGATTAGCATCTCCAACCCAACGGCTAGTGGAGGAGTGTTGTCGGTGGATGCAACCATCAATGCCGTTGAGGCCGTGAATAGCCAAACTGTGATGCATATTGCCATCATAGACTCTACAGCCAGCATTGGCGGTGTCACCTATTACAACGCAGTACGCAAGCTACTGCCCGATGCAGCCGGCGAGTTCCGTAGTCAGTCTTGGGCAATAGGCGATAGCCAAACTTTGAGCTATACCTGGGATTATGCCAGCCTTGGCTTAGATCCGTCTCGATTTAGAGTCGTTGTATTTTTGGCCGATTATGCAACCAAAGAGATCTATCAGGCTGAGGTAAGTAATGTACAAGTAAATCGTACTGATAATACTACCGGAAACAACGACATCAATCAAGTAACGAGTATTGCGGAGGACCTCAAAGGAGACAATGTGAGTGTATATCCAAATCCGACCAACCATTACTTGAATGTAAGCTTACAAAACCGAGGAATTTCTTCAGATGCAAAATGGGAGATTATCTCTATGAGTGGGCAACTGATGAAGCAAGGACTTTGGACGAGAGGTTACCAGCAAATCAGACTAGATATTGGTGATTTGGCCGAAGGGGTTTACTTCATCAGAGTTGTAGGAGAAAATACTGTCTTCCAAAAAAGGTTTGAGAAACTCTAATCAACCTGATTAGTATATGATAAATTAAAAATCCCAAAAGTTAAATATGACTTTTGGGATTTTTTTGTTAATTCAGATTGATGGCTCTATACCATCCTTATAAGCACCACTACACCAAAAAGTTATACATTCTTAAACAGCACCGCAGGCATCATATCTTCAGGGTGGAGCGTTTATTTATTACAAAGTCCTCACTTTTTCTTCTTCAATCGTACAAACTTTTTGTAAGTCAGGGCAATGGCTTTGTACTCTTTTTCAATGGCCTCCATGTTTTTGCCCAGTAGTTTTTCCAGGGTTTTGACTACTTGTTCGCCTAGAGCTTCATCCTGATATTTAGGGGAAAGCTCATAGAGGTAAATTTTTACAAATTCGGGCATTTTATCGTAAATCCACAAATAGCAAAATAAGAAACGCGCCTTGGCATAGCCGTACCCTTCTGACATGTATTTTTCACTCATGAAATCAGTTAAATCCATAAAATCATCTTCACGAATTTTCTTTTTGAGGGTTGGATGGCGCCAATTGGTGTAACCTTCGTAAAATTTGTTGCCATATACGGCCCCCATTTCATAAAACGAAGCAAATCCTTCGCTGAACCATTGTTGGATGCGGTGATCAATATTGGCCGCCACAAAGGCATGGATGAGCTCGTGCCAGAGGGTACCTTCACCCGAATTGCTATAGGTATACAAGGTACGGGTTTTGGGCAAGTAAAAGCCATAAGCTTCCGATCCAGTATAGCGACTGTATTCTTGTTTGGTATTGAAATACACAATCTGAAAAGGGTAGGAGGGTTCGTATTTGAAGTACACAGGATAGATTTGCTCAAAAAATTTGCGCAGGGTATACATCAAAAACTTGATCTTCTCTTCTGAGCAACGGTAGGCGACATTGAAATATTTTTGAGTATGTAAGGTCTTAAAAGCGACCCCAAATTCCTGATTGAGCGCTTTGCTCCATTTGGCCAACTCTTGTTTTTTTACCTTTTCCAA
The DNA here is from genome assembly GCA_937899305.1 of uncultured Cytophagaceae bacterium. Classification (GTDB taxonomy): domain Bacteria; phylum Bacteroidota; class Bacteroidia; order Cytophagales; family Microscillaceae; genus Microscilla. The sequence continues at coordinate 10,102 of CALDJV010000211.1, read as the reverse complement.
GTCGGCTAATTTATAATTCTGATTCAGATAAAACGCTTGTCCAGCGGGCACTTTTTGGGGATAAAGGACCCTTTGGAGGCTGGGTTTTGATGAAGCAACTGGGCGATTTACTTTGGCGGTGATTGAATCTTGGCTGTTCTGAGGTTCATTGGAACGGTTGCTGGTAGATTGGCAACTAAGCAGAGTAAGCCAAATAAAATAGCAGCTTAAATGCCAAATGCAATTGTATTTTCTTGATTTTAATAATTTTTTAAAAGACATGTGAAGTATCAGCTAATTGTTGTAGGTGAGTAATGAACTAATATACAAAATATGCGGCAAATACATCACCCTTCTTTTGTGATAATACGGATATTACCCTTCAAACAAGGTGATTTCATCGAGGATTGGGCCTGTTTGATCGTAAAAAAATAACTTAACAAGACTCAAAGGCGTGTAAATATTATAGAATCCAGCTAATAAAGCTAAAACCTACCTACCAACTTGTTTTCACTGTTTGACAATTAACTTTTACCCATTATGACAAAAACTTTTTTAGACTCCAATACTGCCCAAGTATCATACAATTCTCAAGAAGGGTTTTTCCGTTTGACAATCAAAAAGTTCATTGTAGATGAAGAATTCCAAGACCTGCTCTCGCAAGTAATCAAGTGGTTTGCTGCCCAGCCTGCGACCAAAATATTGAACGATTTCAGAGGATTTAAAGGAGTAAGCCCCAAAGTACAGCAATGGGTGGGCCAACACTATTACCCCAATATGGTAAAAGGCGGATTGACTCAAGCTGCGTTGGTTTTAAACAATGATGTATTTGCCAAAGTAGCCGGAAAAAAAGTGAAATCAGAAGTAGATCGGCTGTTTTTGTACAAAGCCTTTCCAAACATAGAACAAGCAGAAAGTTGGCTCGCTCAGACTTCTAAATATTGATCTAACCCAATAAACGCCTTTTCATTCGGAGCAAATCGGCTTCTTTAGGAGTAAGTGATTCCCCTTTTAATTGTTTGATAGTAGAGTACAAGTCCTTGATGGTCGAGGTTTTCCATTGGCCCAAGTCACTTTGTTTACCCAAAGTCTGACCATCGTAAGCAAATACCACGGTAAAAGTCAAACGACCTCGACGCCCCCCACCAGTGACTTCAAAAGTTACCTCGAGGTTTTCCAAGTTAAGTTGATGGTCAAATTGTTCGTCCTTTCGATACATTGTCATGCTGATGATGTGGTCGTTGGTGATGTCGATGCTTTGCAAAAAGTACTTGGTTTGTTGGCGAACTCTAAAAATATAAATAACCGATACCAGTCCAACTGCACCAATGGCAATTAAAAATACTGATAATATACGATACTGTAGCGCGATGGATAAAAACATCACTAGTATGAAACCTTGGAGGACAAAAAATAAGCGGGAAGCACGCAAGTATCTTTTTTTGAAAGGCACATAAGACAAGTTTTTTTGATACTTATGAGTGGTTTCTGACATATCAAATGAAGTTTAGGTTAAGTGAGTAGATTACCAAACATAATACCAGGCCCTGAGTGCAGATGTTTACCACCGATAAATGTACAGCAATACAATTGATAATTTAAATTATACAAAAAAAGGGATAGGCAAAACCTGGAAGAGATATAATTTCGGTTTTTTGATTTTATCCCTTTTTTGAAGCACTTATTTTTCTTAGTAAAACTACAAAAATAACCTAATCCATTTGGCTGATCTCTTGTCGCCATACTTCTTCAAAAAATAGTTTCGTAGCTTTGGCTACGCAAAGATTTTTTGAATCGTCTAGCAACCAGATATTACACCAAATTTGGATTACTTTATTTCTTCCGTTTTACTTACTGAGTTAAAGGTTGATATTTCAATGTTTTGGTAAAAGCCGGGCATAAAAAAAGCCGTAAAAAATAAAATCAGAAAAAGTTTAAAAATGAGAGTATTTGGCTCTGATCTGCATTTTTTGAATTTGCCGATCTATAATCAGACGGGCAATGCTGGAGGCAATGTGATCAGAATTAGATTGACCAATGGCTTCTTTGAAAAGATTTTCTGACACATCTACCCGATAAAGTAGTTGTAACAATTTCTCGAAATGATGGTCAAGCAAACGAGTAATATAGGGGGTAAGCCATTGCACCAGGTCTTCGTATTCGCTGGTGGGTGGTGAAGCTACTTCCGTAATTTCCAATTCCGAAGAAAGTTGTTTCTGTAAAGATTCTGCAGCTTTGGGTAAAAACGAGCTTGTGTCTGACATGGGCTATGGTTTAATGGTTTGATCGAAATAACGTAAACCCAGAGTTCAAACCCGAATCATGATGAACGTGAATCTCATTCACTGTTTTACCAATTTTTGAGGAGATCTCTTTTCGGGCTTCCTTTATTGATATTCAGCGTTTACGTAATTTGATTGAATGAAACATGTAACAATCAAATTACGCAAACTAATGAATGACTGTTACATCATTTGTTTCAAAGCAGCAATCAATTGATTTACATGGGTTTGGGTACAGCTTTCACCCATCAGCCCAATGCGCCATACTTTGCCCGCAAACTTGCCCAATCCACCTCCAATTTCCAGATTAAACTCATTCAACAAACGACCTCGAGTAGTCGCATCATCGATTCCTTCGGGAATTTTGACGGTGTTGAGCATAGGCAAGCGGTAAGCTTCGTCTACTAAAAACTCAAAGCCCAAGGCTTCCAATTGTTCTCGTAAATACAAGTGGTTTTTACGATGGCGGGCAAAACGCGCTTCGAGTCCTTCCTCTAGTACAATCCGGTAAGCCTCTCGCAGACCATACATGGCCGATACTGGAGCGGTATGATGATAGGCACGTTTCTGTCCTGACCAGTAATTTTTTACCAAAGTAAGGTCTAAGAACCAGCTTTGTACTTTCGTTTTGCGACGATCCATGGCCTCTACCGCTTTTTGACTAAACGAAACCGGAGATAAGCCCGGAGGAGCACTGAGGCATTTTTGCGTTCCGGTATAAATGGCGTCAATGCCCCATTCGTCTACCTTTACCTCAGTACCACAGTAAGAAGTAACCGCATCTACCACCAATAACGCACCAGCATCTTTAGCCATTTGACTGATTTCTTCCAGAGGTTGTAATACTCCAGTAGATGTTTCGGCGTGTACAATGGCAACCAGTTTGGGGTTTGTGTTTTCCAAGGCTGTTTTTACCTGTTGAGGGTCAATGGGTTCTCCCCAAGGAGCCTCTACCTTGGTAACTTTGGCGCCACATCTTTCGGCAATATCGGCCATTCTTCCGCCAAATACCCCGTGGACGCAAATAACGGCTTCGTCGCCTGGTTCTAATAAATTGACCAGACAGGTTTCCATTCCAGCAGTACCGGGCGCTGAGACTACAAAAGTAAGCGGGTTTTGGGTTTGGAAAGTCAACTGTACCATTTGCTTGATTTCGTCCATCAAGCCTACAAATTCAGGGTCAAGGTGACCAATCAATGGAGTAGCCAATGCCTGCAATACTCTAGGGTGGGCATCGCTGGGTCCAGGACCCATCAGAAGTCTTTTACTGGTTTGGAGTGGAGAAAATTGGGTCATTTGATTATTGATGTTTGATGATGAATGATTAATTTCTAGTTCCTTCGGCACCGCTCTAAAGGTTTTGCGAATTTGATAAATTACATTGTTACATTGCTATATTGTTCAATTGTTCCGCCTACGGCTCATTGTTTTATGGTTAAATGGTTGCGCGAGGCGACGTATTTATTATTAATGTTTAATTGTTGATTAATATATTGTTAAACCCGCTTTGCGCTACTGTGGACTATGGACCGTCGACCAATGCTGTTTCCTTAACGCTATTCGAGTCCATATGGCGAGTAACGTTTCCCCCGTTTGGGACACCAACATTCGGGGAATGTTGGGTGGGCCTGCGGGACGGAAGGGGGCTTTCGTGGATTACCACTACATACCTAAACCCTTATGGAAACAGCATTGGACTGTCGACCGTGGACTATGGACCATTGACTATCGACTAAATAAAACTAAAAACGCTCCTTGCTCAGCCCCAGCCATTCCAGCGTGGCATTGCAATAAATATTTTCTTTGTCTTTTGGACTCAGGTCGGTAGTTTCTATAAATGCCCCAATTTCTAGATCTCCCAATGGAAAGGGGTAGTCAGAACCTAGGGTGACCCGGTTAGAACCCATCATGTCAACGGCATATTTCAGCATAACCGGATCATGGGTAATACAATCTATCCAAAACTTGCCCAGATACTTACGGGGATTGATGGGGTTGTCAATGGCTACCAAGTCGGGGCGACAATTGAAGCCATGCTCTATACGACCCAAAGTCGCCAAAAAAGAACCACCTGCATGGGCAAAAGCGACTCGTAATTTGGGGTAACTTTCAAATACACCACTAAATATCATGGAAGTAATGGCACGCGTAGTTTCAGCAGGCATACCTACCAGCCAAGGGAGCCAATAACGCCGCATATTTTCCATTCCCATCATTTCCCAGGGGTGAACCAAGATAGCCATGCCTAGTCTTTCGCAGGCCTCAAAGAAGGGGCGGAATTCAGGTTCACTTAAGTTTTTTTGGTTGATGTTAGAGCCAATTTGCACCCCCGCAAAGCCGAGTTCATTTTTACATCGTTCGAGCTCACCAATGGCCAAATCAATGTCTTGCATTGGCAAGGTACCCAATCCTATATAATTTTTAGGATGTTTTTGCACCAGTTTAGCCAAGTCATCATTGAGAAATTGGGCTACTGCTAGTCCATCTTGAGGTTTGGTCCAATAGCTAAACATGACCGGAATGGTACATACCACTTGTACCTGGGTATTGAATTGCTGGTATTCCTCGATGCGTTCGACAGGATCCCAACAGTTGGATTTGATTTCCCGGAAGAACTTACCATCTATCAGCATCCGGGCCTTCCCCTTTTTGTGGTGATCAAGGTAAATAAAGCCTCCATAGCCAAACTTTTCCGCAAAGCGAGGGAGCCTTTCAGGAATGATGTGGGTGTGCATGTCTATCTTCATTCTGCGAAAATAAACAGATACCCCAAAATTGGAAACAAGGAGGGGGGAATTTTTGATTTGGTAAAGTGACTATTGGGTATTTATGGGGTTGCAATGTTTGAACAGCCTTTTAAATTCAAGCTGATTTATTCAAAATATCCGGGTTTTCTTTTTCATGATAGGTACATCACGGCTACCTTGTAACGATGATGGTTGATTAGGCAACAAATAATTTATAGCGCGCCTGGTTTATAGTTTTGCGACGCTTCGCGCAGCCATTTAGCAATAAAACAATAAGCGAAGCGCAACCATTTAGCCTTACTTTGAATGTTTCCCCTCCAACTTTTGCTCTTCGTCAGCAGATGAAGCACAGCAACCACAACTATTGGTGCCGCTTTTTTTACCTTTCTTAGGAGGAACCGGATCATAGCCACTGCCCCCCCAAGGATGACAACGTGAAATACGCCTGAGACCCATCCACATGCCTTTGATGGCTCCATGGGTTTGAATGGCCTCCAAAGTGTAATGAGAGCAAGTAGGTTGATAACGACAGGTAGGAGGGAAATGGGGAGAGATGGCCTTTTGGTAAAACCGGATAAAAAATATAAAAATGGCTTTGAGCATTGATATCTTATTTGATTGTTGTTGAGGTAAGGGAGACTATTTCTTACATACTCCCTGATTAACTTTCGTTTGTAAAATACAAAACTAATCTAAAAAGTTCATACTGAATATTGTAGAACAAGGGTTTTTTGTATTTTTTTTAGCGAGCGTGGCGAATTGTTGGGTAACACAGGGGCAAGCCATATAGCGGTGGAAAGCCTATGAAGTCAAATCAATCATATTTTACCAATACTTGTGAAGTATTTTTCCCTTTGATGGTAGGGTGTTGTTCTACTCCATGAATACGTCGGGCAAAATAGGGCACACCTTCCGAATCGTTGGCAATGTATTGGTAAATTTCTTTGAAGGTAAGTTGCCCGTCTCGATTGGCATCAGCATTCTGATTGTGAATAGCCTTCAAGAAAAAATAAGTAAACATGCCGTGTTGTTTGTCATTGTACCAGCACGAGACCTCGTTTCCAGACGATGAAGACAATACCACCCCATTTTTGAGGTCCGATACTCCCTTGGGCTTGATGTCAATCAAAGAAATATTATCGTAAATGGTAGAGCCCGAAAAACAAGCATCCAATACCACGGCAATGGAACGGGCCTTGGTTTTGGCCAAATTTTGATAAAATACATTGGCCGAATAGCCACCCAACTCTATGTATTGAGGATCGCACTCTACTGGTACAAAATAAGGATGTTTGTTTTTGATACTAGGTGCACCGTGTCCTGAATAGAACACAAATACATCGCTTTTACCTGGTTTGATGGCATTGTAGAGTTTTCCTTTGGGGTTTCCCTTGATACCAAAATACAACTCAAACTCTCCCTTGGTAGCATCCTCGAGGTAAAAGATATTACCAGGTTTAAAACCCAAGACTTTTTCCAGATAATGTTTCACACTTTGGGCATCATGGATCGCATAATTTACATTTTTCGCTTTTTTGTAATGGGTGTTGCCAATCACTACGGCAAGGGCATTGGGGTTATTGAGATGAGAGACGGGTAGGTTTTGGTCTACATCAGAAGGAGCATACTTTTTGAGAGTTGACGTGCTTTTTTTTACTACTACCTGGTTGTCAGGTACTTGTGTCACTTGAGGAGGGCGACAAGTAATGGTGATTATCTTAGAGAAAATACTTCCCGCTTGATTGATTGCTTCTAGTTTGAAGCTATTGACTCCTTGGGCGAGTTGGATTTCAGCGGATAATTGATAAAAAACTTCATTTCCCTGTTCTTTACGTAAGTGATGGCTTACTTCCAGCACCTGAGTACGGGCATTGCTACTGAGGTGAATTTTGACCTTCTTTAGCCTTGAAAAAGACTTGATTCGAGCCGATACGGGAAACAGTGTTTGTTGGATGACCCCTTGCTGATCTTTTGAGGTGGGAGAAAGCCACTGTATTTGAGCCATTTTTTTTGCATTGATTTTGCTCAAATCAAAAGTAATTGTGGAAGAAATGCCTTCGACTTGGGCTTTTACCAACGCCTTGGTACTAAAAACAAGCAAAATAATGAGCATCACTTGTACGGTTTTATGCGTAGTATTTAGAGAGTATGGTTTCATTTGGCAATCTTATTTTGAGAAGTTTATGTCATCATAAGAATCAATACGCAAAAAAGCAGAGCATTATAGAGGTAGTTTTGTGATTTTTTTTGATACTTTTGTAAATTTCAACCGCAAAATGTGTATCCTTAAATTTTGATTGAATATCTTTCATATGTAACAGGGTGTATTTTAGGTACAAAACGAATTGATTACTTACCTAGAGGATAAAATGATTTTTTTTAGGTAAACATTCTGTACTAGTTAGAGTTCTTACTAGTAAGAATGGTTATGTATCGAAACAATGAACTCAATCGTATAGATGCCTTGGTTTTGCGTAAAGCATAAATATAATCAATAGTGAATCTCTTTATAACAAATTCTTTTCTTCGAGATCAGGACTTTCAAGTAAAATCTCCTTTGATGATATACAAAGGAGGAGTAAGCTATGAACTGATCGCCAAAGCTCGCAATCAAATTCGTCAAGTTTTCAAAAGAAACAAACTTGGTTACAAAATACAGTCTGTTTTTATGGAATTGGCCCATAATATTTTACTTCATTCCGAAGAGAAAAACAACATGGGTGATTATGAATCAGTAGGCACTTTAGCCTTGGACGAAAGAGAGGGGTATTATTTATTGATGACAGGCAATGTAATGGGCAATGCATCGGTAGAGAAACTGACAAGTCATTGCGAATTTATTAATTCGTTGGACCGTAAAGATTTGATTGATTTTAAAATAGAGCTTTCAGAAAAAGAGACGCATAAAGATAGCAAAGGAGGAGGCCTGGGCCTCGTACAAATTGTTTTACTTTCAGGTAATCGCTTACAAGTAGTTACTGAACGCATCAATGATCAATCAACCTACCTTGGGTTTTGTGCTAAAATACCCAAAGAAAATGCTAAGTCATTAGACACTACAAAGAAAACCCTTCCTGAGGACCCAAAAGAAGAATAAAAATAGTTAAAAATAGCTTGAGATAAATGATCAAGGTTTGTTATACTTGAAGGTAACCATTGAGAATTATGAGAAATTTATACATTGAGGAAACTACTGGGGCCTTTTTAACCCCTGAAGTAAAACTCAACGCCGATACCGGGTCATGCAGTCTGCAAGGGGAATCTTTTATTGAAAACCCCCGTGAATTTTATCAGCCTATCATAGAATGGATAGATACTTACATGAAAGAGGTGAAGGGCAATATGTGCTGGGACTTGAAATTTTTGTACCTCAACTCTAGTTCTTCTAAGATTATGTCTTCTATTTTTCGGAAATTAAAAGAGTACGAAGACCAAGGAGCGCGCATAGAGGTCAATTGGTACTATCCTGATGATAATACCGATTTGCTAGAGGAGGGTGAATATTTCAAAGCAGCCAGTCGTTTGCAGTTCAAAATGATTCCTTATCCCTTCGAGGATTAATTATTGGTGTGATGGCCTCTCAACCTAATTGTATAAAGTACCAAATCCTTGATGCTGTCAACTCATCAGGTATCAATTCCTTAATACAATATCGAGTAAGCACAAGTTCTGAGACCTTCTCAAGAGATACCAAGGAAAATGATACTTGTGGGTGATATGATGTTAGTCTAACAGATATGAACGTTAGATAATAGAAGCAGCTTAGTTGATTGCCCTCAAATAATTGATAATCATACTTTTATACGCTAAAACCACTGTTTGATAAATGTGATGTAAACCAGGCACTCCACCTATCTAATGATCATAGCGTGTAGTATCTAGGATGAGTAGATCAACACTCTCGTTCAAATTGCAACTAATTATTACAAAGAAGATTCTGACAAAAATACAATTTATAAAGCATCACATTTCCTGCCGATAAGATCATATTTCAAAGTTAATTACCTTACTTATTTTATCTCTACTTTATCATAATGTGAAGAAATTTACCTTAACGACAATTGTCCTCAAAATATTATAATTTGCCATAAAATTAAAGGTAGTTATACGATTAAAGGTTAAATCAATGCGCAAAGAAACCGTAGAAGAATCTTTGGTGCTTACCATCATCGAGTTGGCGGCCCAAATGACCAAACAAGGGGACCTTTTGACTCAGGAATTAGGCATAACCACTCAACAATGGCTTATATTATTGTATATCCATGGTGATCCAAACATCCCGTTCTTAAATTCTCAACGAATGAAAGAAGGCGTATTTGCAAAAGATATTGCCGAAGCATTGGATGTATCAAAGCCAAATATTGCCAATTTGGTAAATATTTTGAGCCAAAAAGGACTCATTACTCAAATAGAAGATCCAATTGATCGACGTCGTAAAAGATTGAAAATTACTGATAAAGGGATTGAGGTAATTGAACGTATGGAACAAAAGCGTCAAGACGCAAATCAGACAATGTTTGCGTCATTGGATCAGAACGAACGTCTGGAAATGTTGCAATTATTGCATGCTTGCTTACGCAAACTGAAGCGAACCGATTGATTGTGGTAAATCTCTTGACAGCTGGGCTTGCCACTTCGGGTTTTTTGTATATTTTGCTGGGCAAAGTTTTTATTCACCTTATTATTTCGAGGGTTTATGACAAAATATACGATTAGCGAAAATATTGCAGAAGCGCAAACCCTACCTGGCACTTTTTACAATGATGCCGAAGCTTTTGCTCGTACCAGAGATGCAATTTTCAGCCGCACCTGGCAATGGATTGGAGAAGAAAATCTGGTAAGGAATGCTGGACAAGTATATCCTTTTCAATTATTGGATGGTTTTCTGGAAGAGCCTCTTTTGCTCACCCGCGACGAAAACCATCAGCTTCATTGCTTGTCTAATGTGTGTACCCATAGAGGGAACTTGGTAGCTGAACATCCAGGACAAGTCAAAGGCTTGCGGTGTCGTTATCATGGCAAGCGGTTTGGATTAGATGGTTGTTTCAAAGGCATGCCCGAGTTCAAAGAAGCCAAAAACTTTCCCACAGAAGC
>CALDJV010000210.1 GCA_937899305.1 uncultured Cytophagaceae bacterium | reverse complement strand
ATACATTTTTTTCTCGATCACTTTCCTTTTCTTATTATAATACGTATGCGTATTACTTTTTTTACCACCCGCGGTTTCCAATTGTTTGGTAGTCACACTTTTACCGTATTTGTATCGGATGATAAAACTGGTTTCACCTTCGTAACCCTCTAACTTTAGGAGCTGATTGTTTTTATTGTACGTATAGGTGTTGTCTATATACAATCTAAAATCCTGCTCCCGCCTAATGTTTCCTTGACGATTAAACTGTTTGACAAAAAACTTTTGGGCTTGCTTTTGATCTTGGGTATACTTTCCCCAGCCAACAATCTGTTTGATTTTTTTGGATTGGCTGTAGGTCACTGTGGTTTGCAAACTCAAGCCTAGCAACCATCCCAAGCATATAATTTTGATATTCATTGCAGTTTCTTAGTAATCTTTCAAAAACTTCAACGCATCTTGAGCTGTTTTATTGGGTATTTCTTCCATAGGAACATGCCCAACCCCAGGATAAACAATTAATTGACTATTTGGTAACCTCTTTTGAAATTCATAGCCCAATTTTACTGGGATCCAGGCATCATCCTTTCCCCACATAATCAAGGTCTTGTTTTTAATCTGACTTATTTTGTCCGACCTATCTTGGTACTTTACCTTGGTTCGATACAAAAAGGCTTCTCGATTTCCTTCTCTTAGCATCAAATGATAATAACGATCTATCAAGGCCTCGGTAATTTTTGAATCATCGCTGTATACTTGCTTCAGATTGTTACGAAAGAAAAAACGAGGAGTCGCATATCGCACTACTTTGTTTAAAACTGGGGTTTTGGCCAACCTAAATACCCAAGGAGCTTTTTTGTTGGTAGGCATTCCACTGGCATCCAATAAAATCATTCTATCTACCCTATCAGGATGACTCAGGGCAAACTGCCAGGAAATGTTTCCTCCAAGCGAATTTCCGGCAATATGACATTGCTTCACTTTGATTTTATCCAAAAACTGTTTTACAAAGTCTACATACGCACTAATGCGATAGTCGTGCTTTGGATCGGGGCCAGTCAATCCATAGGCGGGCAAATCAAAACGGATTACTCTAAAGTGCTTAGAAAGTTGCTTGGTCCATACGTTCCAGGTATGCAGTGAAGCGCCCGTTCCGTGAATCAACACCAACGGAAAACCTTGGCCCTCGTCGCGGTAGTGTGCTTGCAAACCATTTACTTCGATAAATTGAGATGGCGCCTGGGCATATTTGGGTTTCAGCTCGTCTATCGATATGTCTTTACGATAAGTAAAGATAAAAGCCCCTATCAATACCAAGATAAGGGCCAGAAACACATATAATATTTTCTTCCACATAATACTATGTTTTTACAACTCCTCTAATTCAGTTAAAATCTCGTCAAAATCTTTGCGAATGCTCAATTGTAACTGCTGAATACAGGCTTGTTGTTTGGCCATTGGTAAAGATTCTATCCAAGAGCAAATCTCTTGCATAGTACCCTTTTGATCAGTTTTATCTTGCTCAGCCAACAGTTGAGCCAGGTAAGTGTCTATTTCCAAAGTCTCTTTGTGTAATGCCATTTTTGTTGTATTGGTGTTTATATTTAGTTGGTAGTTTTCTTTAGTTGGGAGTTGGTAGTCAGTAGTTGGTAGTTTTTTTAGTCCATAGTCGATGGTCAATAGTCCATAGTTTTTTAGTTGGGAGTTGGTAACAATTAAATGAAAAACGTAAAACGTAAAGTGAAAAATAAGCGCAAAGCGGCATAATTAGCTTCGCTGAGCTTGCCAAGGCTCGGCTTAGTTATTATCATATTTGCGCAACCCGAAGTCCTGAGCAAAGCCGAAGGAACTAGCCATAGAGCAATGAGCGTAGTGGAACAATAGAAGTTAATCATCGCTTCGCGCAATAATCAATCATTAAAAATCAATCATCAACAATGGAAAAATAAGCCGTAGGCGGAACCATTTAACCATAACTTGTATCCAACTATACTTTTGCAGCGGCTAACTTGCGCTGAGTATCGGTAAATTCATCCAACAAAGTATCTATAATTTCCTGTGCTTTTTGCTTGTCAGTAGATATTTTGTCACTATGCAATTTAAAACCACCCTATAAAAAACCTAAATATGTTAGTTGATAATTTGGAATTT
>CALDJV010000209.1 GCA_937899305.1 uncultured Cytophagaceae bacterium | reverse complement strand
ACTAAACCCTCATTGTCATTAGACAGTGGGGGTTTTTGGCTTTAGAGTATTTAGCCGATTAAGGAAGCGTTAAATCAATGCTAAACTAAAGCGAAGTACTTGTTGGTTTTAGTTTAACAACCCACCTTTTGGTAAACTAATCTTGAATTTACCCTAACCCCTTCTACCCCAGAAACCCCTACTTTTGAATATTTGATACTAACTTTTTACATCAACCTATTCAGCACCGCTCCTATGAACAAGCGTGAAGTAGAAATTGTAGTGATATCTGATGTACACTTGGGTACATATGGCTGTCAATCAAAAGAACTGACTCGATATCTTAAAAGTATCAAGCCTAAAAAGTTGATTCTAAATGGCGATATTATAGATATCTGGCAGTTTAATAAACGTTTTTGGCCGAAGGCACACTTTGCCGTCATCAAGCAAGTATTGAATATGCTGCTCGAGGGTACCGAAATATATTACCTCACTGGTAACCATGATGAAATGCTGAGACGATTTTCTAATGTAAGCATTGGGAACTTCCATCTTTTGGACAAAATGTCCCTTACCATAGATGGAAAAAGAGCTTGGATTTTCCACGGAGATGTATTTGATGCTACAATGAAGCATGCCAAATGGCTGGCTCGTTTGGGAGGAATAGGGTACGATATACTCATCATGTTAAATAGCTTGGTCAACTTTGTCTTGGTAAAAGCAGGGAAAGAGAAAATGTCTCTGTCCAAAAGAATCAAGAATAGCGTGAAGAGTGCAATAAAATACATACAAGATTTTGAACAAGTGGCTTCTGACTTAGCCATAGAAAACAAGTTTGATTATTTAATTTGTGGTCATATTCATCAACCCCAGATTAAAATAATACAGGATAGCCAAAAACGAGGTGAAGTATTGTATTTAAATAGTGGAGACTGGATTGAAAATTTAACCTCTCTGGAATACAATGATGGAGCTTGGAAACTGTATCAATACGATGCTCAGCAATTAGAAAATGATACAGACAAAAACGATAAACAACCAAAAGAGAACTTTGAAGTAAAGAAAGTAATTCACGAAACTGTTTTTGTCTAATGCCCAATGTCCTAGTGTATGCCCCCTCTTTTTTCCAGAATATCCACTTTTTCTGGCGAGGTTTTGTATCGGATGAAGTATGGCAAAGCTTTAGTATTTTTGGTAAATAATCAATGACCAGAATATAGTTGAAGCCACTCGCCTTCGTTTGTGGAAACACAAACGAAAAATGTCTAGTAATATGAATTGAAGCCTAAAACAGGCTATGAAATGATGCTTCTCGAGTTTGCAATCTTTTGTATAATGAGGAGGTACCTGCAAAATATATCTTTTTTTTATTGATATTAGAGCAGAAAGTGCAGTTGTAAACGGAGAAAGCATCTATGAAAATTTTATATGCAGTACAAGGTACAGGCAATGGTCATGTGAGTCGGGCAGTAGAGATCATCCCACTTTTGAAAGCATTTGGAGAAGTAGATATATTTTTGAGTGGTAACAAATCACAAATAAAAATACCCCACGAAATAAAATACAAAAGCAAAGGCATTACGTTTTCCTATACCAAAAGAGGAGGGCTAAATTATTGGAAAACAGCGCGTGAACTACAGCTAAGAAGAGCCTATCGTGAAATTCGTGAGTTTCCAGTAGAAAAGTATGATGTGGTGTTAAATGATTTTGAACCCATTACTGCCTGGGCTTGTCATAGAAAACAGATCCCAGCCATTGGATTTGGACATCAAGCTTCGTTTCACTCCAAGATGACTCCCCGGCCCAAGCATCGGGATTGGATAGGTGAAGCCGTTTTGAAGCATTATGCCCCCAGTACGCATTATGTAGGGCTCCACTTTGATAAGTATGATCAAAATATATTCTACCCCATCCTTCGCAAAGAATTATATACATTACCCTTAGAGCAGCAAAATCATTATACGATTTATTTGTCACATTATCATCACCTGCAAGTTGTCCCTCATTTATTAAAAGTACCCGAAGTACAGTTTGAGTTATTTTCTAAGCATTGCAAAACCCAAGAAATACATAAGAATGTTACGTTGAAACCGATAGATGGCAAAGCATTTATGAAAAGTTTAGCCACTGGTTCTGGTATGATCACTGGAGCAGGTTTTGAGGGACCTGCCGAAGCCATTACTTTAGGAAAAAAGTTGTTGGTATTACCTATTCGAGGGCAATATGAACAATGGTGTAATGCCACCGCGATGCAAGAAATGGGAATTGAGGTGGTCAAAAAAATCAAAAGAGATTTCAGTGATACTTTAAGGCATTGGGTCAATGATATTCCTGTTGTTCATAAACACTACCCTCATCAAACGAACGATATTCTAGAATATATCTTTACCAAAAAGGTAAAAGATTTGCAGAAGTGAAGGTTTTGAATAGTTAAATGGCTTCAGAATCTACCCTGATAGCCATTTAACTGTTTTATAACCAAGCAGTGGCACTTATACTGCTACATTGTTTTCTCGCAAGGCATCATTGAGCGATGTCTTGAGGTCAGTACTGGCTTTGCGTTTACCAATAATCAAGGCCGTAGGTACTTGGTACTCTCCTGCGGGGAATTTTTTGGTATACGTACCAGGAATTACAACCGAGCGTTCTGGTACATAACCCTTGTATTCTACGGGTTCGTTACCAGTTACATCAATAATTTTGGTACTTCCTGTAATGGTTACATTGGCTCCAAGTACTGCTTCTTTCCCTACTCTTACGCCTTCTACTACAATACAGCGAGAACCAATAAAGGCACCATCTTCGATAATTACTGGGGCGGCTTGTACAGGCTCTAAAACGCCTCCTAAACCAACTCCTCCACTAAGATGTACATTTTTACCTACTTGGGCACAACTACCCACGGTAGCCCAAGTGTCTACCATGGTTCCTGAGTCTACATAGGCGCCGATATTTACGTAAGAAGGCATCATGACGACTCCTTTGGCAAGGTAAGCGCCATGGCGGGCTAAAGCATGAGGTACTACCCTTACTCCAAGTTCAGCATAATTACTTTTCAAAGGAATTTTGTCATGAAACTCAAAGTGTCCCACCTCGATGGTTTCCATCTTACGAGTTGGGAAATACAAAATCACCGCTTTTTTTACCCATTCGTTTACCTTCCAGCCATCAGTGGTAGGCTCGGCCACCCTTAGTTCACCCTTATCTAGCTTCTCGATGACTTGATTGATGGTGTCAACTGTGGCAGCTTGTTGTAAAAGACTGCGATCCTCCCAGGCTTGTTCTATTAAAGTTTGAATGTCGTTCATAATTCTTTGAATTTAAGTGATACATCACTAACAACCATTTTTGAGTGAATTGTTCACTTGTATTTTAAAGCTTTTGGATTCTAAAATTAGCACATTCCAATCAAGTTTCTAGTAGAACTCAAATACATTTTTGTGGCAAATGGATTTAGAAAAAAACTTTCTATTTCAAGTCAAATACTTTACCTTGTAATTGTTCAATCAATCTCTACTTAACTATTCAAATTATTATGATAGAGCAACTTA
>CALDJV010000208.1 GCA_937899305.1 uncultured Cytophagaceae bacterium | reverse complement strand
TTTCTGAAACGTGCTTTTCTTTTAATAAATTAATATGAAACTTAGGTAACTCTTGGTTCCATACTAAATCTATGTATTTGTAAAGGTGTTGTTCAACATCATCTCCTTCCTGATGAATTGAATAAATGGATGGACGAGATGCTAATCTTACAGCCTCTCTATGACCTTTTGCATTAGAATTCATAACTGTTAAATTTATTGTGCTAAAATAAGCTTATCTGTGCCACCAAGTTCATCTACTTTAAAACCTGTGGGAAATCCTTCTGGTGTGATTACTCCATATACACTTGACAAGGGAATTTGATTAAAAATGACATGTTCCTGTTCTTGATGTAAAGGATTATGTTTCTTAGGCACCTTTGTTACTATATCACTTGGAGCCTTAAGTACGTATATTACGCCTTGTACCTGAGCGAACTCTGGACTAGCAGCTATTCCCATTAATCGTGTAGTTGGAATACCAGTACCACCTAAACGAGAATCTATAAAACTTTCTGGAAATCGCCCATAATAAGGATGTCCATTGTATCTTGCCGTCATACTCGCCATATTGGAATGAGCTTCATTAAGCATATGTTGAGGTACATTATGAGGGATATCTTCTAAGGGTATTTTTTGATCAAAATGCATTTGAATCTCATCTTGTACCAATTGTTTATAAAAAGCCTCTGAGTGAGCCAAACCTTCTTGAAGGTTGAATTCAGTACCATCCATTTCAGTTCTTGCTACTGGGCTAATAATACCTTGCCCTTCTCCCAAAGAATCAAACCCTTGTCCACGGAATAGTAACGTAAACCCTTGAGCTTCCAACTGGGCCAATTGCTGTTTAACCTGAGGAGTTTCTAAACTTTGAATGATATGATCTATATTTTGGGGAGTTCCTCCTTGGGGATTTTGTTGCAAAAACTCAGCAATATTGACCGACTTTTGCAAATCATTCTCAATTAAAGATTCAATCAAAGGATCGGTTTTTTGCCCCAACAAACAAAATCCTTTGATTGAAAAACGACACCAAGCGCCTGATTTCTTTTTGCGCCAAATGTGCCCGTTGGGGAGTTCAACCTCCTCTACGTAGCCGTTCATGGTACTGGGGCGACGTTTGCCCTTCATTACCAAGGTGAGCTCGGCGGCCAGTTCGGCATTACTCATTTCATCCCCCGATTTGGGAGCCGTCTTTTTCAAGGTTTCTTTCTGGTTGGGGCTTTGTCCGTTGTCCAGTCTTTTACCTCGAGGTCGTCTTTTCCGTGACTGTGGTGAATGACTTCTTCTTCCGATTTTACTTTCATTTCTGCCTTCGGCTCACTCGTTTCGCTTTTGATTTTCAGCTTGGTTGTGTCCACCTCATTAGGACCATTGTTAACCTTCGGCTCTTTTATTTTAGGCGGCTCCGTTTTGGCCGCACTATGGTTGTTGGTCTTAGTGTGTCTACCTTGTGCTCTGTTTTGGTTACCAGTAGGCTTGATTTCAGTGGTAGCATCCACATTTATTTTAGCGGTCCCTCCCAAACTCATGCCAAGTTTGTCACTAAAGTTTGGTGCCTGTTTTTTTGGATTGTTAGGTGGCATTTTACTAAATTTTACCGAAAACTGTTTACTTCAACATGCTGTATAATCGTCACCAACATTTATAAACTCAAACCGAATATTTTCAGCTGTATAATCGGTGCTACTATCCCAAACAAGATCAATGATTTTATCTTGCTCAAGGGCTTGTTCCAGCAATTCAATGGTTTTGGAAATTCCGATAATATCACGAAACAAAATGGGGTTTTCATCCGGTCCATCGTATTTGGTGGTATACGCATTGGCTAGTTCATAATAGCGACACATTTCATCGCTGAACCGATGCTCAGGAATAATGTCTCCTACATAGCGATAAGTGACATCATCACTGGTCCAGGTTTCTTCATTCTTTTCAGGGTGGAGACAAATAAATTCTATTTGTCGGCCTTGAGTTTGTTCCATTGCCTCAATCATTCTTATTTTTCCAAAATACCGGAAGTAACCTGAGATATAATGCCTACTTGATTGAATACCATCAAAAGTATTTGTTGGGTGTAATTCACCATAACTATCATATAGTGTATGATATAAATTGGATATATGATCATCGAGCTGTGACATAACGTTGTGTATTGTCAATATATTTGTTGAGAAAATTGTTTAAGTAAGGTACTCATACCTGGAAATAGGTAATCTAATATAGGGTTATCATTGATATGAAGGTCAGTCATATTTGCAAATAATTCTTTGTAATGGCGGGTTTCTTTACCTTCAGCGTCAATATCATAATATCCTTTTGATCTACCAAATCCATATTTTTCACCGGACAATGCCAAAGCAATGTCAGCAGCAACCCGCCAACCCTGTTCTACCTTTGCAGGGTTTACATTAGGAAAAGCTTCCTTCAGAGTCGTAAGGTTTGCGGATGTATCTTGTAGTAAGTGTTTTTTATCTGAGCTATATACTAACTTACGACAATTACTGGTGAGGATTAAAACTGAGTGATTGACATTTTCCTTTACATTCCCTATTAATCCTGTTTCATAATGTATAGCGTGACCCAGTTCGTGAATTAAAGAGGATCTAAATTCTACATCTTGTATGAGATCCTCAAGTGATTTCTCTTTATACGATTTATTGGCAAGATTCAGTTTCTTGCTTGTAAGATTGTAGCTAGAAGGTTCCTTATTAGATATTTCTATTGTCAAATTTTTGGGGATTTTATTTAAAAAACTGGTTGGTAGACTGCCTAGGATATTGAGCATTGCTGTCCGCATTTTTATACCAGTAAAAATACCAGGTTTTCTACTCATAGTCCCTACTATATCAATCTTAAAGTTAAGGTTTTGACTTACCAAGTTAGACCAAGCATTGATATCATTTTCAAGTTGGTTTAATGCTTTTCTGGATTTACTATCACTTTTAATATTCCCAATCTCACCCAGCTGGTCTTGAATCCATTGATTTCCGGCTACTTGTTGTGCATATTTTGTTTGGAATTCAGTAATGTCCTTACAATACGAACAAAGGTAAATCCTACCATTTTCGGCATATTTAATTTTGTGCCCACCAGGTATATCTATTACTTTTTTTACTCCTTTTGGACCTTCTTCTTTGGTTGTTTGACGACGATTATTGTTGGTTTGATCAGGATGATTTGCTATTTCCTTTGTGTCGGTACTTCTTATTTGATTGGTATCCGGTCCTTCGCTTTTCGTTTTAATATCTGCAACCTCCGTTTTCGCAGTACTCTCCACCTTTGTTTCTTCCACTTTCGTACCACTGGTCTCGGTTTTACTGGTTTCAGTTTTGGCCGTGCTTTCCACCTTACCCGTGGCACCTGTTTCGGTTTTAGTCACCT
>CALDJV010000207.1 GCA_937899305.1 uncultured Cytophagaceae bacterium | reverse complement strand
GATAACCCACCCAACATTATGAAAAATATATTAGTTCCAGTAGATTTCTCGCAACAATCACTCGTTGCTTTTCAGTTTGCAAAACACATTGCCAAAAAGGCCAAGGCTACCATTACATTGCTGAATATAATAGAGCCTTATATGCCCTTTAATGAGATGGGACATTTGGCGGCTGAGCAAGATTATATTAGCCATCTCAAAGACGCTGCAACCGACTATTTACAAAAAATCGCAGAAAATGATGAAATAGAAGTGAATGCCTTGGTACAAGTGGGTAGCATTTTTAGATTGATTCGTGAGCACATCGACGAAAATAAAATTGATTTGGTGGTGATGGGTACCCAAGGCGCCAGTGGGTTGGAAGAAGTCTTTATTGGGTCTAACACCGAAAAAATTGTCAGAACATCTGACTGCCCAGTGCTCACGGTACGCAATGCACCTCAAGACTTTGAGGTCAAAGAACTGGTATTTGCTACCAATTTGCGTGATGAACAAACCAAGCTCATTGCAATGCTGAAAAACTTTCAAGCTTTTTTTGGCGCCCATTTACATCTGGTGTACGTTAACACCCCCAATGGTTTTTTGAGCTCTCAAGAAATTAGAGATCAAAGCAATGCATTTATCAGCAAAGCCAAGCTAGAAAATTACACATTCCATGTAGAATCTGATATAAACGAAGAAATGGGGGTGATTCAGGCTGCGCAGAACCTCAATGCTGATATGATCGCAATGGGTACCCATCAACGCAAAGGGTTGGCTCATTGGTTTGTGGGGAGCATTACCGAAGATGTAGTTAACCACGCAGATCGCCCGGTACTCACTCTGGGCTTGAAAAAGTAAGAGGTAAGTTCAATCATGGAGTATATCATCATATACTTGGCTAACTCACAATCCTGACAGGTTTTCAAAACCTGTCAGGTAGGCTGTTCAGAATTTCAAAAAAGTACCCCGCGTTTTTAGTCATGTCCATTAGCGAAGGCGAACCATGTTGGACTAAAGTAGTCTAAAATTCCGGCATTTAGTATGTTGCCGTTAAGAATTTGCGTAATGAAGTAAATTTAGGCAAACATACTAGAGCCGCGGCGTTTTTGGTTACTTTTTGAGCTGGAGCAAAAAGTAACGGCTTAGGGAATGCAAGAGCTTGATTATCAGACGAAAATGGGATGCCTTAGCTGTTTTTAGTCCTTGAAAATAAAGTATCGGTTACCCAGAACCAGATCCTTCGGCTGCGCTCAGGATGACTAAAGAATCATGACGATGATAAAGGGGAGGACAAGGTTATTGGCGACCGATACAATGCTCTATTTTTGATTACAAAAACCAGGGGAAGAAATTAACTAATTTTGAACACCCTACCTGTCAGGTAAATTTGTCGAAACCCTTTTTTGAAAAAGAAAATTTGGTGATCCTCAACTGATGTTACCCCCATTGGTATACACTCAAATCGTGGTCATTTCAATATTTTTTCCTGCGGCAAAATCAAGCAATAATTGAGCAGTATTGTCCAAGGCACCTTCTAAATAGTCGTGCCCACCAAAATTCAGAAATACCAATAATACCTGCTGAGTATGATCCGTAATGGCAGTGCGGGTAGCGTCGCTGGTAGGGCTGCCAAAGGCCCCTTGTTCATCACGAAATACCGGGAGATGCTCAATATTGATGGCCCCTCGCCCAATGGCTTCATAAGGTTCGTTGGGTTGCCCCAAATCCAATGTAATGTCCCCTTGTACTTGCTCAGCATCGTACCCGCCAATAGAAAAACCTGAATCAACCGAACTGTAATTGATGATATCCACCACATTGTTGATCTGATACAAATCTTGCCCTTTGACAATACGACGATGCAGTGCTTCTGCCGAGAGGCGATAACGGCTAGGAGCCTTCCCTAAGGCCTTGTAGGCTATGCGCGATGATGCAATGGCGGGAATGTCTTTGATGGCTTCCATAGGCAAAC
Source organism: uncultured Cytophagaceae bacterium (assembly GCA_937899305.1). Lineage (GTDB taxonomy): Bacteria > Bacteroidota > Bacteroidia > Cytophagales > Microscillaceae > Microscilla. The sequence goes on along the minus strand of CALDJV010000207.1, from coordinate 2,164 downwards.
CTTTTTTAGAAGCACTCAGGGTTTGCATTTTTTTCCAAAGTAAGTCATTTTTAGGCTGTATGGTGATGGATGCCTTCAGACAACCCAATTGTAAAGTAGGACATTTGGTTTTTATGAGATCAGAAATTGTAATTGTTTTCATTTTTTTGATATTTGAGGCATACACTAATATTGTATTGAGGGATTTTAAAAAAAGTGTATCAAGTTTATGGAAATTTTTTATAAAGCGGAAGAAAAATTCTTCCCCTATGTGCTATTGGCTCCAGCGCTAAATATTTTTGAGTTTTCAGGTACAGCTACCACCCATTTTCACGAATTGATGTATACTGGAGTAAAATCTTGGTTATTAGATCGTTACAAGTTTATTCATCCCGACGCCAATGTGGTGTTTAAAATAGAGCAATACAATCAAGGAAATTTGACTCAACTCATTCAGATTCTGGAAATTATTAGAAAAGCCAATCGCAACAAAGTCAGTTGGTACCATTACCCCAATGCTTGGGAGGAAGGGGGCATACCAGAAGCTTTCCAGAAGTTTTCGCCCGATTTTTTAAACATCAAGACTCCTGACCTTGCTTCTACTGAGGAGAAGATAAATGGTTTGATTAAAACCAATGATCCAGCCAATACGCAGTTGGCGATGCAGTTGTTGCTGGGGCAAAATATTCCCATTGAATCTCACGTTTATCGGATTATGATTAATAATGATTTTAAAATGGGTAAAAACATTTGTTTTGAGCAAGGGCTTTTTAAAATTCTAGAACATATAAGTGGCCCCAACAACATTGCGGTGGGCTACGCCAATATTACCCAGGTACCAACTACGATTGGAGAGGTTTGGAACCTTAAAAAATTAGATTTAAGAGCCAACCCAATTACCAAATTGCCCGATGAACTGGGTCAGCTACGGCATTTAGAAGTGCTGGATTTGAGCTTTACCAATGTGGCCACCTTGCCTACAACCCTGTCCCAATTGACCAAATTGAAGGATTTGTATCTGCAAGGTACCTTGATTGATACCTTGCAAGTGTTTACCCAGCAGTTTCCTAACCTACAAGCCATTTCACTCAGTTCCAAGCAAGCTGAACAACTGACTCCAGAAAATTTTGGCCAGCTAGACCATATTCAGCGTATTTATGTATCTCGCAAAGATTTTGAATTAATGCCTCGTTGTTTGCAAGACATCCAAAAGTTGAGTTTTTTGTCTCCGTTGCATCAAGGAAAAGACGATAACATGCCAACGATATTGATGGATGCCTGTTCAGGAATTTTTGAGGTATCGGGGCGCTCGTTGAGCGATGCAACCAGTGTTTTGGCAGAGCTCATATTTGATTGGCTGGATCAGTATGCCCTTTATCCAAATGAGCAAACCATTTTTGTATGTCGCGTAGACTACTTCGGGAGCCATAGTTTTACTACTTTGTTGTTGCAGATTTTTCGTCGTTTAGAATCTATTCCAGGGACCAAGGTACACTGGTATTTTGAGGCAGATGATGAAGATATGCAAGAAACCGGGATTGACTATGCCGAAATGGTAAATATTCCGTTCGAGCTGATCGCCTATTAGTTTTTCAAAGCTCGGGCCACTGATATTTTTCTGAAAATCACTATGGCGATGTTGGCAGCTCTAGTTTGGGCGACTTCGGCCAGTTCGCCCTCGAACAGCTCGTCTAGGGTTGCTTTCCACAAGGATAACCAACGATTAAAATGCTCAAAATTTATCCCTGGTTCAAAGCGTTGGTCTACTACCAAGTGCTGCCGCATGGGGTTTCCTTTGTATTTTTTTACAAACAGCAAATTGGTTTCCCAAAAATCGGTGAGCTTTTCAAGGTGTTCTTCCCAATCTTGAATGGTTTCATTAAAGAAATGACCAATGACTGGATCAAGTTTTACTTTGGCATAAAACGACCTGACCAATAGACTAATTTCTTGACGGGATTGTATTTCAATTTTACTCATTGTATTTAGTAATTGAGGTATTGATGTTGTTAATCTATCCTGTCCTGGTTTTGGAACCTAAACCAAAAACCAGGATGGGAGTGTCAAACCTATGCTGATATCAAATGAATAAATATAAGCATAATATTTACCAAAATGCTCAGTAAGAATGTAGGCAAAATAATTTTCATTGACATTTGAGAGATATTAGATACGATGGTAGCAA
>CALDJV010000206.1 GCA_937899305.1 uncultured Cytophagaceae bacterium | reverse complement strand
TTTGAAGAATTTTTTTTAAAATCATCTAGAATAACTTTCTGGCCTCTTGGGTTGCGTAAAAGACATATACCAGATTTTTCGATAAATATCAAGAAATATGATTTTGCGCCATCCATCTGGCCAATCTACTCTGCCCGCAGAAAGAGAAAAGATCGCTGTTCTAATCAAGCACCACTCCAAACCTCACCCCTATGCTTTCATGCTTGTAGTTTAGCCAACTACTGTAAAAACCTACCTGCCAAAAATTGAGTAGTTTATTGAGGCCCACACCTAGCTCCCAATAGTTTCCTGCGTCTGGAGTATAAAGATAGTTTCCACTCAAGATGGGCTTTATTTTTATGCGACCGAGCGAAAGTGAGGTAAATTGATGCTGATAATGACTGTGCAAATAAAAATTGATAGTACTGTATCGATAATAGTCTAGTAATTGAAAATCGTCGATATTGAATGCCCCATAGATGGTTCTTTTACCATTAAAGTGATTGAAATCAATAAAACTCACCGAATCTTTAGAAATAAAGTCTCCTGCTTCTATTAAAAACCGTCCTTTCCCTCCCCTACCTGCATCAAAATCCTCGGTAATGCGTAACGCTACTTTTTGAAAAGACAAGTCTGATCCGCCCGCCTCGGCTAGCGCTCCGGAATACCTCACTGTAATGGCCGGATACGGACTTATGGACTTAAATTTACCTCGTTTACGAATGTACTGATGGGCCAGTTGCCAACGAAGTTGAGCGTTCCAAAGTAGTGCCCGGTGTTTTTTAAATGCAGTATGAGGCAATTCGTCATTCACTGGATCATTGGAGGTAAATTCACCGTTTGGTTCGTTATATTGAGGAAGGTTTTGCAGCGGTGCTCGTTCGTTCCAGCTGATGGTGGTATTTAACAAAAAATTTCTGGCAGGCGCAATGACATGTGCCAACTCTATGTAGCTTCTTTGATAGATTTTCAGGTAGTTTTCTTTGCTTAAAAATGTACTGACCGTGTTTCCTAAAGCCCCAAGGGTACTTTCTTTATTGAATTGCTCGACAAATCGTCCTCCTGACAATTGAACAGAAGCCTTGAGAGCAGGATTGTAGTAAAACTGAGCTGCTAACTGGGCTTGTGCCCGTTGGTTGCCCCAGCCATATCTCACCCAGGGTTTCAAATTGTAGAACCTTCCTTGTGAAAGGTATTGAGTAAAAGATAAGTGTAGATTGGTTACGAATCCTTCTATGGTATTGGGTGGAAACAGTTCAAATAACGATGGAATATACCAAACCTGTTTTTGGGCTTTGTTCTGAAGCAAAACACCAGAAAAAAGTAACTGAGGAACAATCGCGCGCCTGTTCTTTTCAGATCTTTTGTTAGCCTCAGGCAAAGGCGTTGGCTTCGTCTTTTTATCTTGGTGTTGTGCGTTTAAGCTTAGGTAAGGAAGCAAAGAAAATCCCCACAATAAAAGGATGTGGTGGAATTTAAAATAGTTTATTTTGTACCTCATGTTTTTGGGGACTGATTTTTCACAAAGAAAAACCCTCCTTTTTGAATAAGGAAGCGGTTTGTGTCTAGTTACCAAATAGAGGTTTAGATGACATCATTATTCGCTCGTCAATTTATATGGCAATTCGTCAATTTGTCCTTGTGATCCTAACAAGTGTGGTACATATTTGTATGTCAGGTTTAAATAAGTCAATCTGTTCCCTATGTTAATTCAAATATTCCAGAGAGAAAAAGTACTGGTACTGCTCTTTTATAGCCTCATGGCAATTCTTTATTACCTGGCTTTGGTCATCGATACCGGCTTCTATCATCATTATTGGGCCGTGCTTCTCAACCATTTTCTAAAAGGATTGATTACCATCCCTTTTTGGTGGTTGTTTTTCAATCGTTTGGCAGCAGTTGCTATCTGGAAAAAAATGTCTTTGCACTTACTAGCCCTCCCTCTTTTTACTTTTGTTTGGGTGTGGGTCTATTACTTGATTTGTGACCAATATGGCATACGACGGCTACAGGGTACTCGAGTGGTTTGGGACTATTACATCACCGTGCTTTTTTACATTGTTCAATTTGGCAATTTTCACCTCTATGAATACTATAAAAAACTACAGCAACAGCAATTGATTGCAGCTCAATTGGGCCAATTGACGCTACAAAGCGAACTTGCGGCTCTAAAAGCTCAATTGAACCCTCATTTTCTATACAATGTGTTCAATACCATCAATGCGGCCATTCCCAAAACGGCAAAGCACGCTCGAGATATGGTCAATAAACTGTCTGATTTATTTCGTTATCAATTAAAAGCCTCGCGAGAAGAGTTGGTGAGTTTACAAGAGGAACTGACTTTTGTGAAACAATACCTGGATTTAGAAAAAGAGCGGTTTGGCGCGCGACTCGCTTTTGAAATGCACGTAGAAGATGCTTTACTAGATAAGAAGATTCCTCCAGTATTGATTCAGCCCATTGTAGAAAACGCGGTCAAACATGGCATTTCGCCATTGATAGAAGGGGGTACCATTCGTTTACACATTAGCAAAGCTACCCCAAACACCCTCAGTGTTGTCATTAGTGATACCGGAACCGGGATTCACCAACAAAAGAAAAGTGAATTGTTAAAGCGAGGGATTGGTTTATCTAATACCAATGAACGGCTCCAAAAAATGTATGACCAAGGGCTCAACTTGGAAGACAATCATCCACAAGGTTTAGTCGTAAGGTTTACTATTCCACTCAAAACTGAAAGAAGTGTTGTATGAAAAAAGTAATTATTGTAGATGATGAAGCTCCAGCGCGTACCCTCATCAAGGAGTTTTTGCAAGACTATGAAGAGTTGGTACTGTTGCAGGAATGTAATAATGGGGTAGACGCGGTAAAAGCAATCAACTCATTCAAACCCGATTTGGTTTTTTTAGACATTCAAATGCCGGGACTCAATGGATTTGAAGTATTAAAACGTTTGGAGGAGATGCCACAGGTCATTTTTTCTACTGCTTATGATCAATATGCCTTTGAAGCTTTTGAAGTACACGCGGTTGATTACTTGTTGAAACCATTCAAACAAGAGCGATTTGATGAAGCCATTCAAAAACTGATGAACAACACTCAAGGCTACCTCTCTGAAATTCAAAACCTGGTCCATACCCTCAACGAACAGGAGTCTTATCTCATCAATATCCTGGTAGCTGTTCGTAATAAATTGATTAATATCCCTACTAGTGAAATTGTTCAGATAAAAGCAGAAGGAAATTATTCGCAATTGACCACTACCACTGATACCTACCTAAGTAGCTATGGCATTACCAAGTTGGCTCAAAAACTCAATCCACAACAATTCATTCGAGTACATCGCTCTACCATCATCAATGTTACTTGTATCAAAGAAGTATATTCTTACCCATCCAGTTATGAGGTAATCATGAATAACGGAGAGATGGTCAAAGTAAGCAGAACTTACCTGGGTAGCATCAGGAAATTGATTGTATAACATCGGTTAATGTCCTCTACAGAAACCACATCACCTTTATTAAGTAACGCGTTCGCAATAACTGTCCGATT
>CALDJV010000205.1 GCA_937899305.1 uncultured Cytophagaceae bacterium | reverse complement strand
CTAAAAAACCGAAACTACAGCTTTGCTGTGTTGAGCTCAACGAAGTTAATTAGGACTCAGGACGACTGTGTCCTATGAAGTAAATCGTCATCACCATTGATGTGTTTTGGCACTAAAAAACGATGTCTGGGAATGGTATCTTAATTGGACCATATTGGTATCAAAACTCTAGTAAGGGTTACTCGGGGGAAGGGTATGTATTTGGTGGCACTGCGCTTGAACACCAAATAAAGTGAAGAGTGACGACTTTTTACTTCATTTGAGGAGGGTAAAAGGGCGATAAAATGCCCTAATTTGGGCACAAAAAAAGGTGAAACCATTGGCTCACCTGTCATATTCTTCTCTGAAGAAAGTCAACAAGAGGGTAAATGAATTACTTCTTGTTGGCTTCGAATTCTTTCTTGATTGCTTCAACATCTACCTTTTTGATGGTAGGCTTGAAGTTCTGTTGCTTCAAAACCGCCTTGCGGTTGTTAGCGCGGGCTTTGTTTGTACGCCCTTTACGCTCTAGTCTAGTCACAGCCATTGTTCTGTCTCCGTTCTAATTCAAAAAAAATATTTCCGTAAAAAAAATTACTGGGCAAAATTAGTCCATTATTTCGCAAAGTACAAATTGATGCCCAACTTTGGTCTAAATTCCTTAGCTTTGCACTCTAATTTTGATACCTGATCGGTTTTTAGAGCCTATCGGGTATTGGTTACTCAATTAGTTTTTGACTCAAATAGCTGATTTGATATAAAATGAAAGCACAAAAGCCCAGCCTTCCTAAGGGAACCCGCGACTTTGGACCGGAAGTAATGACCAAGCGTAACTTTATTTTGGACACCATCAAGGCTACGTTTCAGAAATATGGTTTTGCTCCTCTGGAAACACCTTCTATCGAGAAGCTCAGTGTGCTTACCGGAAAATACGGAGAAGAAGGCGATCAATTGATTTTCAAGATTTTGAATTCAGGAGATTATGTAAAGGATCTCACCAAAGACATTGATCAACTCAATGATTATCATCAAAAAAGTACCGAGGCCAAAAACCAGGAAGACAAAGAAGAGAGCAATCGTTTGAAGCATCAAATCAAGGATTATTACAAGGGCATCACCCCTAAAATCTCTGAAAAGGCCCTTCGCTACGACCTCACTGTACCTTTTGCTCGCTTTGTGGTGATGAATCGCGACAAACTGGCTTTTCCTTTCAAGCGTTATCAGATCCAGCCCGTATGGCGGGGCGATCGTCCTCAAAAAGGGCGTTATCGTGAGTTTTACCAATGCGATGCCGATGTGGTAGGCACCAACTCCCTCATTTGCGATGCCGAAATCATCTTGATGATCAACGAGGTGTTGCCTAACTTGGGCATTGAGGACTTTGCCCTCAAGATCAATAACCGCAAGGTACTCACTGGAATCGCCCAGCTCATTGGCGAAGAAGATCGCATTACCGATATTTGTGTGGCCATTGACAAACTAGACAAAATCGGCAAAGATGGAGTCATCAATGAATTGCAAACCCGTGGATTGACCGAAGAAGCCATTCTCAAACTCGATCCTTTCTTTGCGATCAATGGAGACATTGCCACAAAAATAACCCAACTCCGAAAAATATTTGAAGGTGTGGCCCCAGCGGGCTTGGCCGGATTAGACGAAATAGAACAGGTCGTGCAATATGTTACGCTCATTTCGCAGCAGCAGAATATGGAGCAAAACTTCCACCTCGACTTTGACATTACCCTGGCTAGAGGCTTGAGCTATTACACGGGCGCCATATTTGAGGTAAAAGCCAACAACGTACAAATTGGAAGTATTTCGGGAGGAGGCCGCTACGACAACCTTACCGGCACTTTTGGAATGGAAGGTGTTTCGGGGGTAGGCTTTTCCTTTGGGGTAGACCGCATCTACGATGTCATGGAAGAACTCAACCTGTTTCCGGCTAATACCCAAGCCTCGGTACAAGTCATGTTTACCAACTTTGGCGAAAAAGAGGCCGCTTATGTATTGCCTATCTTGCATCGTTTTAGAACTGCCGGAGTAAGTTGCGAAATTTACCCAGATACCGCTAAGTTCAAAAAACAATTTAATTATGCCAATCGCAAAAACATTCCGTTTGTAGTAGTGGCAGGCGACGAAGAAATGAAGGCAGGCAAGCTTGCGCTTAAAACAATGGAAACGGGAGAACAGGCCTTATTAGAAGTAGAGGAAGTGATAGACCGGATAAAAGCCCAACAAGCTTCTCTGGCCTAAGCAAGATACTTGTCATAATCATTGATTGATGCTCGTTTTGTTTTTTCATGATTAAATGAAGAATCAAAACGAGTTTTTTATTTGAGGTTAAATCCTCTGTGTCATTCATTGTCAACCATACCAAATGATTGCCATTGCTATAAGCAAAAAACAATTTGGTATAATTTAAATAAAAAAATAATCAAAATGATGCCCCCTCATTTACTTTCTTATCCGTGATGGTTTTTGTACTTTTGTAATAGTTGGTAATAACCTCTCAGCGGATTTCTTTACTCATAAAGAACGAGTTTTCAGCGTGCTTATCATCACTGATCTCAACCCCTTCAAAATACGAAAACTCATTATTTACAAAAAAAAGCCTAATATAATAAATTAGGCTTAAAGTAACAAAAAAATATTTCGAACGTTCTTTGCTGTAGTACAACAATAAAGATATACACTTTGAAGTTAATTTTTATTAACAACTAATTGGACATTTTCAAAAACTAAACTATTAAAATACCATGATTTTCACGGTTATATTCTCATTATTTTTTAACCTAAACACGTATGCTGCAACCAAGCCAGTGGTGGAGACTTACCATGTAGTACACGTGAAAGGTAAAATACAAAATCTGACCACCAAAAAGCCTTTGCGACGCGGTATGAAGATCAAAGCGAGTGACAACCTCAAGCTTACCAAAGGCTCAAAAGCGGTAATGATTGGAGCACGTAGAGGTCGTTTTATATTGTCTACCAAACGGGCCAAGAAAAAAGGCAATGAGTTTTATGCTTTTGTAAAAGATGTGGTTTCTCCTTTGAAGAAAAACGCCAAAGCAAGTACCCGTGGCGCTGAAGATACCGACGTAGAAAGTTTGAAAGGATACTTTGGAGATACCGATTTTGCCATCATTGGCGACAAGGTTGATTTTAATTTGAATCTTTCTCGTTATCCATTGAGCAAGAGCAAACTATTGGTTTGCCGCTATCAGCATGATGGACGAGTAATTAACAAGAAATTGCCTTTTGAAGGAAACACCGTGACTTTTGATCGTAACCGAGTATTCAAGAAAAACGATCAGACCATCAATCCTGATGATGTAGAAAATATTGAAATTTATTACTATGATCGTTCAAGTCGTTCATCTCGCAAAGAAGCTTCTTTTAAGATCATCTTTATCAATTCGGAAGAATTGAAGAGTGAATTGACTGAGTTGATGGCCATCTATAACAAAGCATTAGTGAGCGGTACATTATTTGTCAAGTCTTCCCAAGAATTCTAATAA
>CALDJV010000204.1 GCA_937899305.1 uncultured Cytophagaceae bacterium | reverse complement strand
AACTGCTATTTCCACGAAGGGTTCTGTAATTTAAAAGGCCAAAGTCGAGCTAAGGCAAAGACTTATATTTTCTGAATCAAAGGATTAAAAGCTTTAGATGCCACCATGACCTGATCTCCAGGTTGTAAATCCAGCACATCGTCTTCGTTGGCCACCACTCTAATGACTTGATTACCAATGAGTACCGACACAATGTAGACCACTTCTTCTTGAATAATGGCCAATACTTTGCCCACCAACTGAAACTTACCACTGACTTGCCGACGGGTGAAGATTTGACTGGGAGTACCTTGCTGAGTGATTTGTCCATCGGCAAGTACCAATACTTGATTCGAGACCTTGAAAATTTCGCTGACTTCATGGCTCACCAGTATGATGGTATTTTGAAACCTTCGGTGTAACTCTAACAAGTAATCCTGGAGCTTGAGACGCATAGCCTGATCCAAAGCCGAAAGAGGTTCATCCAACAGCAGTACATCGGGTTGCGTAACCAACGCTCTAGCAAGTGCAACCCGTTGCTTTTGTCCTCCCGATAAGGTAGTCGGTTTGCGGTGTTGTAAGGCTTGCAAGGCAACGATCTCGATGAGTTCGTCAATCAATTGAGTTTGATCTTTGGGCATCTTTGTTTGCTGATTTTTCCGGGTATTTTTGATCCATCTTGGGGCTGCCTTTTTGCGAGCAGGGAGGGCAAATTCTAGGTTTTGGCGCACGGTCATATTAGGAAACAAAGCATAATCTTGAAAAACGTACCCAATGGAGCGTTGTTGGGGTTTGCGCCAATACTTTTGGGCGGCATCACACCAAACCGTTCCGTTGAGCACTACCCGGCCTTGTTCGGGAACCAACAACCCGGCGAGCATCCGCAAAATAGAGGTTTTGCCCGCACCTGAAGCACCGTAAAGTGTTACAATTTGTCCAGCCTCGATATTGACGTCAACATCTAAATGCAAAGGGCCTTGGGCGGCTTGCAGGGTTTTATGGAGTTTTATTTCTAACATGGTGATGCTTATATTATCCCGATTTGTTTCTTAAATACTTGCCATTGATGCTATATACCGTGACCAAAATCAAAAAAGAAACCACCAACAAAAACAGTGAATAGGCATTGGCTGCCCCGTAATTGAGCGCTTCTACCTCATCGTAAATGGCAATAGAAGCTACTTTGGTTTGATTGGGAATATTTCCACCAATCATCAACACCACTCCAAACTCGCCAATGGTATGGGCAAAAGCCAGTACGATTCCAGTAAGCAGCGAAGGGCGAATATTAGGCAACAGTACCTTTACTATGGTAGTCCACCTTGATTTGCCCAGCGTATAGGCGGCTTGGGTCAAAGAAGGAGGCAAATTGCTGAAGCCCGCCTGAATGGGTTGCACCATAAATGGCAGGCTATAAATCATAGAAGCCACCACCAATCCCTCGAAAGAAAATAAGAGTTTGAGACCCAAATAATGCTGTAAAAATGCACCTACTCCGTTTTGAGGACTAAGGGCCACCAAAAGATAAAATCCCAATACGGTAGGAGGGAGCACCAACGGTAGACTAACCACCGCTTCTACCAATGGCTTGAGCCGAGTACGGGTAGTAGCCAACCAATAAGCCAACGGCAGTGATCCCAAAAACAAAAGGGTGGTGGTGACCAAGGCCAACTGAAAAGTGAGTATGATGGGGTTCCAATCGATCATGGGTTACACATTATCTCGTTTGCTTTGATCAAGGCTACTACCGATTGACCTGCTGCTAACTGCATTTGGGTGCAAGCGAGGGTCGTCATTATGATTTGTAGAGCGTGCTCCCCAAAAACTACTCGAATTTTACTTAGTATTTCCCCGGTTTCGATGTGTTCGATTGTACAAGGAATTTGGTTGACAATGCTTACTTGATGTTTTAATGAGTGTTTGCTGAGGCCAATGGCCGTTTCTTTGAGCAAGACTTCAATGCGGTTACCCACTGTCAGATATTGAGCAGAAGAGGGGACATCGGTTACCAGTACCTGAAGTGGAACCTGGGCCACTTGCAAGCTTACCAGCGACAAATGACCTTGACTTTGAATTTGGGTAATTTTTGCTTCGATCCGGTTCATTTATGGTCGCGTTGGGGTAGTTTGATAACCATATTTTTGTAGAATTTTTTGCGCAACTGGAGAAAACAAAAAATCATAAAATTTACGAGCCTGAATCCTCTTTTTTGGGTCAGGTCGTTTTATCAATACGACGCCTTGTTGAATGGGTTCATAGTAAGTTGGACTAATTTCGGTCCATTTGCCTTTGCCCTGGAGCCGGGGAGATACCACCACCGACTTGGCCGTAAAACCCATTTGAGCGCTTTGAGATAAAATGAATTGATTGGTTTGGGAAATGCTTTCTCCGTATACTAATTTTTCTTTTAATCGACTTGCCAATCCGGTTTTTTGCAATACCTGCCA
>CALDJV010000203.1 GCA_937899305.1 uncultured Cytophagaceae bacterium | reverse complement strand
CGCTACAAATATAACATTTTAATTCATAATTTATTTAAGCCCCAGAGCACTAGTCGTAGTGCCGGGAGAGCGCAAGTCTATTGGAGGAGCGCAAAAAGAACCTTATCGTAGCTTTGGGGTGCATAAGATATTGCTGAACAAACAAGACCGAATTTATTTGGCAACTGATGGCCTGGAAGATATGGCCATTGGTATTAAAACCCGTCGAAGTTTTGGTACCAAGCGCCTGAAAAACTTCATTACGAAGTATCAGCACCTGGACCTTGACAAACAGTACGAAATGCTGGCCAGTGTGGTAGATAAATACAATGCCGATACCGAGCAAAGGGATGATGTATTGTTGCTCGGTATCGAGGTGTAGCATTGAAGGCAAAGGTCAATGAAAATTACTTGAGGGTATCTTTGACGGGGGGAGGAGTTCTTTTCAAGGGTCGGGGGATTTTGCTGATTTGCTGCTGAATGCGGGTCTCGAAACTTTTTAAACGGTTTTGTAAGGCAGTCACATTTTGAGTGAGCTGATTGAGCGAAGTTGAAGTAAGCATATTTTTCTGAATTTTGTCTAACATATTTTGTTGCCCTCGTACAATGACCTGCAGTTGTTTGAGTTCAGTTTGGTCATTGACCGTCTTCTGTAGAGCATCCAATTTTTGTTGATATTGGCCCAGGCTATTTTTAATGTCATCTATCGATTTTTGCCTGGTTTGACTACTTTGACTGAGTTTCTGGGTGAGTTCATTATATTTGTTCAATTCAGCACTCAAATCCAGATTGAGTTTCTCCAACGCTTTTTTTTGAGCATCATCGTTTTCACTCAATTGATCCGATTTTTTGAGCAAAGTATTCACTTCGTCTTTTTGAGCTACCTTTTTATCTAAAGCGTCCAAAGAAGCACTAATTTGTCCGAGTGTTTTCACGGTGGCCAACAGCCCTTTCAATTGTTTGTTTACTTGCCCCAGGTCTTTTTCAGTACTTTTGATTTGTATATCCAGTTTAGAAATATGGGTATCCAAACTATCCGTAATGAATGCCTTGGTAGTGAGGAGGTTGTTTTTTACTTCTTCCTCCTTACGGTTTTGGATAATAGAGTTGACCGCTGATACTACAAAACCAATCATAATTACCTTGATGGCTACTCGTTTTAAGTCTCGTCGGGCTAGAGTTTTGTCAGTGGATGAACTACTTGTTTGCTCAGGCGCATTTTCTTGATGGAGATGAGAGGGAGGATTGCTGGCATTGAGCCCTTCAGTGAGTGCAATCATGGCTGAAGCTACGGTAATGAAATGCCCCAAAATGGCTACGTAATCTTCTGACATGTTGGTGGCTACCTTGGCCTTGGAAAAAAACACTAAAAACAGCGAAGAAACAAAACCACTGGCTCCCAACGCGATGCCAATCCACCCTACCACATTGATCTTGATCCAGCGAGTGGAGGCCTCATGGTGCGAAATGGCCGTAAATGGGATAATGAATGCGACTGCTGTAATGCTATAGCCAAGGTAAAAGCTGCCGTAGGTTGCCAGGTTGACTTTGGCGGTAAACAGAAAATGAACCAAGGCAATAAGATCCAACCCAATGATGAGGGTTGCAATTTTACCGTTCAGGGTAAATTTTTTGGTCAGGTTATCCCAACCATCTTGCTGAGGGCCAATATTGAGCAATAAAGCAATGAATGCCACCAAGTGGATGACAAAAAAATGAGTGGAAACTGACATAGTTTCTTATAACAATGATTTGGTAGTTTTAACTAAGGAACAATGTTCCTAAACGTTTTTTTGATTTAAAAATATAAAAGAAAGCAAAAAAAATGGAAGCGTAACC